>JARIDM010000025.1 GCA_029263945.1 Sporosarcina sp. | reverse complement strand
CATGATATGGAGATTAATAATGTAACACAGCGATTACAGTCCTAAATTTCAGGTATTTCAATGTCCGTCAAAAACCGGGATGATTACAGTTGGCTTGCAGCAGTGGAGCGCGAAAACCAGTCAAATGTATAAAAAAGAGCAGTAGAATCTAGAATCGAAAAAGATTCATAGACGCTACTGCTTTTTATATGGGTTACGCGACAACACAGAATAATGCGTATACCTAATTCCAACCTCTGTAAGTCGTCATAAATTCATGATAGGCTTTATCTTTGTTTTCGCATCATGTCATAAGGTTTTACAGGCTGCGCGACACGCATTTTGACTGTCATCATGGCGTTTGGTGCGCGTTCAATCGGCTCGTCTTTTTCGTTCCATAGTTCTTCAATCGTCTGTTCAAAGTGCGTAAAATTCGGTCCGTAAAATTCGATGGAATCCCCGATGCCGAAGTTGTTGCGTTGTTGAATTTCAGCAATGTTAGTCTCTTCATCATAGGCGATAACCTGTCCGATGAAATGATAAGCAGGGATTTTACGCGGTTTTCCGAAGAGTTGCTCCTCTTCGCTCGGAACGCCGTAGTAGAAACCGCTAGATAATTCACGCTGTGCGACTTTCCACAATTCATCTTCCCATTCTTGGTTGAACACATAGTTGTCAGGGTCTGCACAATAGGTGTCAATTGCCCTGCGGTAGACATTGGCAACCGTCGATACATAATGAATAGACTTCATGCGTCCTTCAATTTTTAAACTATCTACACCGTTTTCAACTAGATCAGGAATGGAGCGAATCATCGCCATATCCACAGCACTCATGGAGAAAGCTTCTTCCGCTTCATTCTCTACCGCTTCTCCTAACCTAGAAGTACGTTCTGCGGTATCATCGACTTCAAATAAGCCGTATTTCCAACGGCATGACTGACTACAACCTCCGCGGTTTGCATCACGGTCTGCCATATGGTTGGATAGTGTACAACGTCCTGAATAGGAAATGCACATCGCGCCGTGAATGAAGGCTTCAATTTCAATGTCCGTTTTTTGCCGTATTTCTTTAATTTCAGCCATACTGACTTCGCGTGCGAGGACGACACGTTCAAGTCCTTCTGCTTTCCAAAAGTTTAACGTTTCATAATTGGTTGCAGACGCTTGTGTAGAGAGATGAATCGGTAGTCCTTCTGCTTCCGTTGCGCAAATTTCGATTAATGCGGGGTCTGAAACAATGACTGCGTCGATGCCAATGTCACGAAGGGTACGGAAGAAATCACCAGCACCTTCAGCGTCTCCTTCATGTGCGACCATGTTTGCAGCGACATATACTTTTGCATCATATTCTCTTGCAAAAGCAATGCCTTCTTTCATTTCTTCATAGGTGAAGTTGCCAGCACGACTGCGAAGCCCGTATGCATTGCCCCCGATAAATACGGCATCTGCACCGTAACGAATCGCCGTTTTTAATTTTTCGAGCGTGCCTGCGGGTGCAAGGACTTCTGGTTTTTTAGTAATGACCCTTTTTTCAATTGTTTTCATCATGGATTCTCCTTACTGAATGTCCTCTGGATTTTTAACGAAAAAGCCTTCGTCTAATGCTCTTTCAGTTGGGTGAAGTCGCTGTATCCACTCATTTAATTGTTCAGCGTATTCAGGTGACCATTTTCCTTCGTCAATTGCAACGCGTGCTTTGTGGAAAAGGGCTGCAATTTCTACAAATGAATCGCCTTTTGTGAATAGCCCATCGAGTTTCCAATGCGTGATGCCTGATTGCGATAGCGAAGCCAATTGTGCCGATAAATTCACGTCGTTGTTTGCGAATATATGTGTACCATTCCGATCTTCGTATATGGCGTAATGGGTTTCTTCTTTTTTAGGTTCAGATAAAAATAAGGAACGTTCATTCGAGTCATTTGATGCACTTACATAATTAAAGTAATTTTGAACAAGCGGCCGTTTGGATTGGTGAATACATGTCGCGCCGTAAACAAGTACCTCAACAGGGACGATACTTTGCTCGCTAATTTGTGCCAATTCAGGTTTTGTTAATTCTCTTGCAAGTACGGCGCCTGTTGCTCCGCGCTTTGCCCAGAAGTTCACTTGTTTTGCACTGGTGACCATGGTTTGCGCATCGTACAGATAAGGGATGTTAATGTCATGTTGTTTCATCAGGTGAATGACGCCTGGATCACCGACTGTGACCGCATCGACTCGGATTTCTTTAAGAAATTCGAGGTAAGGGACAACGGTTGCGATTCTGTCGTTATGCATCAAGGCATTTACTGCGACGGTTACTTTGTTTCCTGTTTCATGTGCGAGTTGTACTAATTCTCGTTGTTCGTCGCGTGAAAAGGAGGTTGGTAGGCGTAGTCCAAACTCGTCTTCTCCTATGTATAAAGTGTTAACGCCTGTTTCTAGTAGCTTTCTTGCTTGTCCAATAGATTCAGCTGTTGCAATCAGTTCAATCATCGGTTCGCTTCCTTTCGTCTACTCATTTAATAGGGACAATGGTTCTAATTATAAATGGGAAGAAGCTCACAAAGCGTGTCAATGTGATGAACTTAGTGAAGAATTGAAGGCGAAAGCAGAAAATCGCTTGTTTTAAAGGGACTATCGTAATGTAAAATGGATGGAAAGAAGGAGAGTGGAAGCAGTAGGTAGAAGTAGTGAAAGATATTGGTTTGAAGGGGTTCATTCCGCCAACAAGAGAGAGGGGTACAGCATGAGAGAACATAAAGAGGTAGAAGAAAACAAAAACAACATTGTACGAATTCGTTTAGAGTTGAAAGATGACTACTTATCAGATGATCAGAAAAGAATGTTAAAAAGATATGGTGAATCGTCTACGGGTGATTCTATCGTAAGGGATATTCTAATGCCCATAGATATGCCCTTACACAATCTTCATTATGCGATACAGAAGTTATTCGGGTGGCAAAACTCACATCTACGGAGTTTCCATTTACCTGAAGAAAAATATGAGGCGCTGACGGAGGGGACTGTAAAAGGGTGGTCGGACTTAGTTGGCGTTCTATTCCAACCGCCATCTGAAGCGGAAGAAGATCTTTTTTGGGATGAAGATTATGAAAAAGGAAGTATAAATACGTGGCTGAAGAAAAAATATACGGGGCCTTACCGGTACGGCGGAACAATCGAACATGAAGCCGTCGCAAAGCAAGATATAAAGGTGCTACTGGATCATTTTGACATGATAGAAGTTCGCGAATCATTTAGAGACTTCATGGCACGGTCAAAACAAGATGGAAGTAAGGAAACTAAAGTCATAAAAACAGCACCGCTTATTGAACTAACTCTCGAAGAGATGAATGCATCAGTAGCCCTTGAAGGCGGTACTGAAAGCTTGTTAGAACGACTGGAAGTCAATCAAGTGATCGCAAGTCAAAGTGAAACGCTTGCAACGGATGAATTAATTCCTATTACCCAAGAACTTATTTACAAGTATGATTTCGGAGATAACTGGAACGTACACATGACGAAATACAACGATTGCTCAGATTTACTTGAACAAAACTTGGTAAGCGAAGCTGAGCTGGTAGAGGCTCAAGCGACAGTGCTATGTAAGCATCAGCCAGTTTGTATTCATAAAGACGGCCTATCTGTTCTGGATGATGTAGGTGGGCTGAGCGGATTTGCAGATTTATTAGGCGTCATTTATGAAGGGGAAGATAAAGAAGAAAAAGCAAGTCTTAGTGCGTGGGCGAAATCTATGGGATGGCATGTTAGAAAATCGCATCCTCAAAAAATGTTATAGACAAACCATTTCATCATAAGTTTAATCTGTTATCTGCTTCTTTTTTTAGTGACTGAATCCTTGGTATAGCCTAGGATTCAGTCGCTTTTTTGTATTTTTATAAAACTTTGCAAAAATAACAGAATTGTTTGACAAATTAAAAGGAAAGGCATATACTACAAGTAATAAAACTGGAAAACTAGAATGAGTTTTATAGTTTTCGTAAGGAGGTAT
>JARIDM010000265.1 GCA_029263945.1 Sporosarcina sp. | reverse complement strand
TATAATAGGTTAAAATTAAATGTTTTTAATTGACTGTAAATAGTCTACCCCCTAAACTAATATATATATTAGTTTAGGGGGTAGACTATTTACAGTCAATTAAAAACATTTAATTTTAACCTATTATATATATCCAATCACGCCGATATCACATGGATCGGATGACTTTTTAAGTTTATTCAATAGGGCCCATACATTCTGCGATTAATCGTATATGCTCTTTTTGCTTCACTGTCGTTAGCTTTCCAACTTCTTCTGTTCCGCCTAAGCCTAACAAGGGCGTATAACCAAAGCACTCATCATAAGAAGGGATTTTGTATGTGCGAATCGCTTCAGGATAAGGCTGCCACATTAATTCTTTGTCCATAAAGTTTTCATCTAACATGTCCTCAAAAAAGAAATCGAAACCAGATGAAACGACATGAACACATCCTTTTTTATAGTTTAATAAATTTACATACTTTTCTTTTTCCCATACGATCATATCTCCCATTGCAGTTACAAAAATAGGAATTGCTTGCTTATGTCTTTGATAACTTTTCTCTACTACCTCTACATAATCATCGGGATTAATAATTTTTAAATAGCCATTCTTTAAGCGACCAAAACCATGGTTCTCCCAAACTTCTATTAATTCTTCTGGTAACTTCTCTTTATACTTTAAAATAAGAGACTCATCAACATTTCGATGTTTTACAAAATCCTTGAATATAGTATCCACATAAACACCTCATCATATTATTGAGTTGATTTTTATATTTCGAAAAACATTCTTAACTTAGTCAATTGTCATCTTTTCCAGATTTCCTCATCACTTGCATTCAAAACAACTTGAACTTCTTCTTTAAGTCACACAACAACTTAACATTTAGTTCACAATAGTGAATCTGACAACATATTTTCAAGCATCTTATAAAAGTTGTTATATTTACTCATTTCTTGCCCTGACGGATTATCTAATTCTATATATTGTTTTTTCTTTGTATCGTATACATACCAACTACTATTACTTTCTCCTAAAAACAAATACTTTTTTTGGTCTTCGTTTTCATACCAATCCTTATTAAAAGAAATCAATCCATTAATAGGTTGTTTCGGTATTTCTTCTAGAAACTCTTCATCTATTCCATATAAAATAAATCCATTAAACTCCAAACCATTCATGATTTTCAAAATACTAATATACTCATTTGGTAAGTCCTTTTCTAAATCACTCCTAACATGCTTCTTAAGTTTAGCTAGCTCCATTTCACTAGCACCTGCGTTCACTTCCACACCGTATAATATTTTCTCCTCTACTATTTCTGCTACTTTTATATTCCACATATTTAAATACTCCCAACGTTTTTCAGGGTACCATTTACCTTCAAAAATTGACCATTCCACTATTTCCTTTTCATTTACAAACTTCCATCAATTCATATTCCCAGTTGGTTAAGCATTTTGGCTTTTTACTTCTTCAAACCATGAATTGAAGATGTCATCTGGTAAAAGCGCTTCATCATTTGAATAGATTAACTCGTATCTGTATTTTCCTTTCAAACTATTTTGCTTCACATTGTAATGTAATTTTATCTCTGTAGGCATTTCCATTCCATATTCTTTACATTTATCATGAATCTCCTCTAAATTTTTCAGCCCAATATCTAACACAGCTTCTTGTCTTTCTTCAGATGTGTCATAAATCATCGTATTCTTTCCTATCGCACTTTCTTTATTTACAGCATTATTTAAATTATGTTTATAAACAAATTGATTATTTATTTTAAAGAATACGTCAAAAGCATACATTTCCGGTTCATAAGAACAATAAATGTATAGTTCCTCTGCTTCATTTTCAACATATTCTAAACAAATCGCTACCATATCTGCCTGTAATTCAGAGAAGTAATCTTCGAATACTTTACTCAAGTCTGGTCCTCCTAAATTTTAAATCTAACGTTCTTAATATCGCACTACTAATATCGAAGTTTGCCGTTTTTAATCCCATATATTCTTTTTTTCTAGTAACTATTTCCGCACTTTTAATTTTTGTTGTAACATCAGTTTTAATTCATCGGTGATTACATGTCAGCACATTAGCAAATAGATGGATACTTTTTTTACACTAAACTGGTAAACAATATCCCTTGCCTAAGTGGATATATAAATGATTTTCTTCATTTTCTTTAAAAACTTCCCACTCATCCAATCTACCCTGATCAAGATAAACAATATAGCGATTCTTATTGTTATCGCATTGAACGATTTCATCTTTTTTCAATGTCCACTGGTTTTCAATACAGTTATAAAAAAAGTTATCCTGTCGTTCTAAATTTGTAGAAAGGGTCATGACATTTTCTTTAACAGATTTTATTAGATCTGATATACCATCAACCTGTTCGTTTCTTCTCGCACTAACAAGCCATACCAGTTTTAATTCATCGACACGAATGTCTTTTATAAAAGATAAGTCATCTTCTGGCTCATACTTTATATACGTCCATAATGCATTAAATTGATCTACATTAAAAATTATTGTCTGATAGCTATCATCAATAGCCAAAGGGTACTTGGGTATCCATATGATATGATTCCCATGTCTTCTAGCGATTACTGGATAAGTATTGCCTAGACCATAATTTAATTTCAGCTCTAGGTCATTTGTTTCAGAAGTTATTAAGTGATCTGTATATCCTTCATAAATTACTTGCGAGTCATATGTTAGCGTTAATCTCTCATTTGAAAATTCACCAACAGTTTTATACTCAAGTTTTTTCAATTGCTGCGCCCCCTATTTCCATACATTACAAAACTACTTTAAACGGGGCATGCCCTGTTTCGGAATTTCTTAATAAGCTCGGCTTCCTAAAGCGAAAACTGGTCTCCAACTTGAATAGGCATGTATTTTCTTCCATCTCTACAAATGAGACGTTTATCCAAACTGGGGCTCTTGGAAAAAGACCGCCTAATACCTCAACAACCTCTTTTAGTAATAATTTTTTTCCTCCTATATCCTCTTCTGATAAGACTAAGCGTTTCATCATCTCATCTCCACCATCTAACATTTTTCCCACTTCTTCAATAGGCACGATTAGAAATTCATCAACACGATCTGATAAGTCATTCTCTCGCTTTATTTCGGCTACTGCTTTTTTCAAATTCTCTTCAAAAATAGCTGCATTCATTTGGGTTGTTTTACACAAATCTAAACGTACCTCCTTATTTCAACTTTGTTGAATGATCAAGTTTTTATTTATACTATTTCTTATAAAAAAACACAAAATATTGCAAACTTTCATGGCGTAGCAATACTGGAAATTTCTCAAAACGCAGGCTATTAGCTGCTGCTGTTACTTTCCTCTATAAATTCTAAGAATGAATCTTGTAGTTCTCCTTCTGTGTCAATAGCATCAAGTAACAACTTTGGTTCTAGTGAACAATTTTGTAAAGTCGCACTTCCATCAATTGCGCCGAGTATGTTTGAAATCGTATCAATCATCGTTTGTTCAATTATCTTCATTAGAATATCTTTATCTTCGATTGTTAAGCTATGATAGAAACTGCTAGTTACCTTCCAATAACCATCACCTTTAAATGGATTTCTGGGTGTTTGATACATGTCTTTGTAAAGTTGAATGTTCTCTTTGACTATAGACTCATAAAGTGATTTAACAAAAATGTCATTCATTTTACTTCCTCATTTCCGGGAACTTTCTTTGTTTAAGTCAATATTTAGTATGTCGCTATAGATTGTATTTCGCAACTCTTTTCCACACAAATTTTCTTATAAATCTATTATCTAATGAGTCCTTCTCGTTTTATCTGCTTCCCGAAATATCTCTAACCATTGCGCAGGTATAAATGTCTTATCCATTTTGAGTAAACTTTCGTTAGAAACAAACTCAATACTTTTTCTGTATTGTTTTAAAAATGATAACTCGTCCATCCTTAATCCCTCTTTTTTATTTATCCTACTATAGCTCTGTTCGAATTTTACATATTGGGATCGTTAAGCATTTTTGCTTTTTATTTCTTCAAACCAGGAATTGAAGACGTCACTTGGTAAAAGCACTTCATCATTTGAATAGACTAAATCATATCTATATTTTGCTTGCAAACCATTTGTTTTTACATCAAAATGTAATTTCATTTCTGTTGGCATATCACGTTGAAACGCTTGACATAATTCATGGATTTCCTCTAAATTTTCAACACCAATACGCTGTACTGCAACTTGTCGTTCTGTAGAGGTATCGTACGTATAATTAAAATTTAATTTCTTTTCATTCAACTGATGTTTAAGCACAACAACACTTTTAACTTTATAAAATACATTAAAGTAATAGGCTTCTGGTTCATATGAACAATAAATATAAATATCATCTGCTTTATTTTCCACATACTCTAAGCAAGTCGCCACCATATCTGCTTGCAACCTTGAAAAAAGATCTTCAAATACTTTTACCATAGACAAACACCTCTAACGCTTAATTTTAATATAGTCTGGTAATGCGTCCATTTAATTTTACCGTTCTTTTTGTAAAATTTTGTTAGACACCACACTACCAACTTGTTCGCTTCTTTTTTATATGATTTCTTCCATTACTTTTTTCATCTCATCCGTTCCACGCTCTTCAATTAATTGTTTTAATGAATCGTTTGATTTATTAGATCCACTCATTTTCGGCCGTTTTTTCAGGCATTTTATGATTAAATCATTTCCTTTTTCTGTTCGTTTTTTAAATACTTCTTGACATAATGAAAACATGGCCGAATTACCAAATTTCTTATCTTTTAAATTTAAATCAACCTCCCTATTCAATAGTCTAATGGCTAATTCAACAGCACCAGTAATATTAATGTTCGCTGCTAAATAGCTTAATTCATTGTATCCATCATTTGAAACTATATTTACTTTTGCGTTATTATCTAATAAAAAATTAGATATATCAAATTTTCTACTGATCAATGACCTTTGAAGTAAACTAATCCCGTTCTTATCAATTAAATTTACGACTTCTTCAATATCTTGATGCTCACTTCTTAACTTATCCAATAAATATTCCAAGTTTCCAAACTGAGAAATAGTAAAATAATCAGCTTTATTAATATCCATTTAAACCATCCCTCACTCATTCATACTTATGACTTCGATTGGTACTAGGCATTATACAGGCATTACAAGGGTTATCACTATTCTATTATTAACAAGCGGTTTATTCGACACTCCGTACCATAGAAACTATAAAAATGAGCTTGATATAATTTCAAGGTCATCAATAAAAGGATAGCTTTATATGCTTTCTATATAAACATCTGAATTAACTTTCAGTCCCTTCTCTAATGCTTTTATTAGTATATCTATTAAGTCCTCACCTTCACTTGTTATAAAGTAATTAGATAAGTTTGTGATATCCTTACTAATATTATCACCCCAAGGTGGTCTTTTAGATAAGTCCTCAATATCCCATATTACTTGTGATGGACTATAATACTGTAACTTTTTTTTAATTGCTTCTAATTCAGTGATAGCACTATCAATATTCTTATTCTCCAGTTTCCCGTCATAGAGTTCATTTAATAAGAATGAATACTCAGTCCCCCATCCATTTATTTCTAAATGATAGCTTATTGTAGAGAAAAAAGAGTGTAAGTAATCGCCATGCCCTACTTGATACCAGTAATATTTCACCTTAAATCCCACAGCCATTCTTCTCACCTAAATCAATTTGTTTTGATAAAAGATCCAGTTGATGCCCGCTTTTGCCTAATGGACTCTTGACGACATCTTGGTAGATGGGCGAATAGATGGATGCCACTTTCTCTGTACTGACCACATTTCTTGCTTTGTTTAAATCGTTGCCTTTGACAGCCAGTTTGCCGCCTGTACTTGCCCAACCTGCAAAGGGAATCATTGCGCCAAAGGAAAGCGTTGCATTTAAGGCATCTCCTCTTCCTGCATAAATCAGACCATTCACACCATCTGCCGATTCTCCAACGACAGGGACAAGCCTTGCAAGATCTAATGCGAACTGAAATGATTCGAGTGTATCGTTTGATCGCTTATAAGGCGCGACTGTCTGTTGTTTAAACTCACCGTTGCGATCACGGGGAATCGTGACCTGAAGGTCACCATATTCAGTGTGCAGCGT
>JARIDM010000259.1 GCA_029263945.1 Sporosarcina sp. | reverse complement strand
CCTATTATTGAATACAAAGGGTACAAGCGGCAAGATCTGAAGTGATAGAAAAGGTATCGTGCCTAAACAAAAAGAATTGATACGAGAAGATGGGTAGTTAATCAATGTACCTTAAAGGTCTATAGTCGTAAAAGTAGTGCACGTTTTTTATGCTTTCTTTTAATTTACAAAGATTCACACATTTACCTCTTCCAAGTCCTTATAATTCCTTTATAACGTGCCGATATATATAGAAAAAGACGTGCGAGAGGTGAATGAAATGGATTATAAAAAGGTAGCTGAAGTGTATAAGAAGTCAAATGCTGCAACACTATCGATGAGTGAATATGTCCCGCTACTCCTAACTGAATGCCTCGATCTCCTTCGTTTATATGAAGAGTCTCCTGAAAATTTACAAAAAGAACTTATACTAAAAGCGCAGCAACTCATTTTTAAACTGATGGCGAATACGAATCGGCTCTCGGTTGAAGGCAGTCGCTCGCTTGCACAGTATATGCAGATAAACCAGTGTCTCGATCAAGTCAGGCTCACCCAAAGTAATCCACATGTAAAGAAGGCTGAAAAACTGCTACTCGAAACGATGAAGTCATGGCAAGATGCCAAGCCGATTGTCAAAAAGTAAGCGATACGATAAAATAGGAATTTATAAGACTGAATTGTTTATGGGCGAGGCGATTGAAAAGAGGGAAGTTATGATTCGAACGTTAGGGTACACAACAGATAATGAATTGGTTTTTGACTTTCCTTTGAGTGAAATTTCAACAGGGGATTTGGCGTGGTATTGGGTTGATTTTGATTGTCCAACGGAAGAAGAGAAGGACAATCTTCAGTCATTTTTTAAATTCCATCCACTCGCGATTGAAGACTGCTTACAAGGGCTACAACGTCCTAAATTGAATTATTATGATGGCTATACTTTTTTTGTCTTCCATGCGATTGGTGCAAGTGATTTAGAGGCAAAAGAACTAAACTTATTCTTTGGAGAAAATTATGTCGTGACGTTTCATCTAGAAGAAATTCCAGAGCTTGCGACCGCACGGGAACGAATTATCCGTAACCCGACGAAATGGGAAGAAGGGCATGTCTATACTGCGTACCAGGTCATCGATAAAGTTGTCGAAAATTACTATCCAATTCTCTATAAAATTGAAGATCATTTGAATGAAATTGAGGAGACGCTCTCTTCAAAAACTGTCCATTTGTCGATGGATTTTGTGTTTGATGTGAGAGGGGATTTACTGCGACTACGAAAGACCATTATGCCGATGCGCGAGCTTTTAAACCGGATGTTAAGTTCCCAACAACTTGCCTTTTCAAAACACGAACACGATTACTTTGAGGATATTCATGATGATCTCCTGCGACTTTCTGAAACGCTAGAGATGAACCGTGAACTCACTGCGGACATTCGAGACAGTCAACTCTCCATTAATTCTAACCAAATGAACCGCATTATGATGATTTTGACGATTGTGTCGTCAGTCTTTATTCCGCTCACTTTTATCGCGGGGGTTTACGGGATGAACTTTGTTTATATGCCAGAGTTAGAATGGCATTATAGTTATCCAGTAGTGCTGGTGATGATGGTTGTCATTGGGGTGCTCATGTTGCTGTGGTTTAAATACAAAGGGTGGTTAGGATTGTTTAAATCGTAAGTTTAACAGTTCAATTACTTCAAAAAATGTTGGATAGGTAGTAAACTGAAGAGGATAGAAAAAGGAGATGTTTTGAATGGGTAAATTGCAAGACAAAGTAGCCATTATTACAGGCGGTGCAGGTGGTATTGGTAGCGGTATGGCCAAAGCAATGGCAAAAGAAGGTGCGATTGTTGCAATCGTTGACTTGAACGAAGAAACAGGCGTTGCAATGGAGAAAGAACTACAAGCAATCTCTCCAAAGTCAATGTTCCTTCAAGGAAACTTAATGGACCGCGACAACTTACCAAAAATCATTGAAGATGTTGTTGCGAAGTACGGTAAATTAGACATCCTTGTCAACAATGCACACGCATCTAAACAAGTATCGATTGAAGAAACAACACAAGCAGATTTAGATTTATCGTTTGGTACTGGATTCTATCCAACATTTTACTTAATGCAAGCAGCACTTCCATACTTAAAAGAATCTAAAGGGAATATCATTAACTTCTCTTCTGGTGCAGGTCTTGAAGGACATGCAACACAAGGTGCTTATGCAGCAGCAAAAGAAGCGATTCGCGGAATTTCACGCGTTGCAGCACACGAATGGGGCCAGTTTGGCATTAATGTAAACATCATTAGTCCACTTGCGAATTCTCCAGGTGTACAAGCATGGGCTAAAGCACAACCTGAATACTATGAAAGAGTAAAAGCACAAATTCCGTTAGGTCGTTTCGGCGAACTAGAAGAAGATATCGGACGCGTTGCCGTATTCTTAGCTTCAGAAGATTCACAGTACATTACAGGACAAACAATTATGGTAGACGGCGGATCGATTATGCTTCGCTAATTTTTACAAAGAATACGAAAAAGAAGACCTCTCGGGGTCTTCTTTTTTGTGTCTAACATCCTATACTTTAAATCGATTCACTGCGTTCGTTAATTCTTCACTTAACTCTGTCAGTGTTTCTGCGGCGTCAGTGACAGATTGAATCGCGCGAAGTTGCTCGTCTGTTGAAGCACTGACTTCTTCCGAAGCGGCTGCGGTTTCTTCAGATGTAGCGGCCATCGTTTGAATCGTTTCTGACACTTCGTGCTTTAATGCGGCGACATGG
>JARIDM010000224.1 GCA_029263945.1 Sporosarcina sp. | reverse complement strand
ATAATAGCCTTTTTTTCGGACGGTTCCAATTTCATAGCCTTCTTTTTCAAGCTCTTTGATATATTTCCATATAGCCGTACGGGAAACACCAAAATCATCCGCAACTTGTTGACCAGAAACGGGTTCACCGTTAGCATCAAACAAACGCTTTAGCAAATCAGTTTTCGCTTTTGAAGTCATGCATAAACCATTCCTTTATTTTAATTGGATTGTTTTCACACTGTTCGTGTAAGACTGCGTGCTCAATTTTTTCAATCCATTCACCTATCCAACGACCCGCTTTTTCACCTGTCCAAGTGAGCAAGTCTTTTCCACTAATCGCTAAGTCTTGCTTGGATTGAATGGGCAAGTTTTTTTTGCTTTCAATTAACGTTTCTAAAGAAATCGTTAATTCATTTGGATAAATCGCGTGGTAAAATTTTTCTGCCGTTGTTAAAACATCTAAACTAAATTGGTAATACGCAGCTACACTAAAAAGACATTCTTTTCTAAACTTAAACGCCTTTTGGAGTGCTGTTAAATATTTTTGTTCTTCATTAGATAATTTATAGGCATGACTAAACGGACTCGCAGAGAATTCTCCAGCAATCATCAGGAATCCCCAGCCTTCTAATGGGGTTGAAAACGGAAGAGATTGGTCAAGTCCTTTAACTTCACTTGGGAACAGCGGCAATTTTCTTCCTAAACCACTAGCCAATAGATAATTAAATGCCTTGACAGGATTCTTTCCCATAAACAATTTGTCCATTTCAATTTTAATACGCTCAACTGATACATGTTGAATGCGTGCGGCATGTTGTTTGATCGCACTTAATGTTGTAGGTTCAATGGTAAAATCGAGTGCGGAAGAAAATCGGATTGCTCGCACCATTCGAAGTGCATCTTCATAGAAACGTTCTGTTGGTTTACCGACTGCTCTAATGATTTTCGAATCCATATCTGATGCTCCACCAAACAAATCAACAATTTCTCCGTTTCTTCTCATCGCAAGTGCATTCATTGTAAAATCTCGACGCATTAAATCTTCTTTTAATGATTTCACAAAAAGCACTTCATCCGGTCGTCGCGAATCTGAATACGAGCCTTCTGTTCGAAAAGTCGTCACTTCAATTGGCTCTTTGTCTATGATGACGAGGACAGTCCCATGGGCGATTCCGACATCTATCGTATTCGAAAAAATCTGCTTCACTTCAAAGGGTTCCGCTGACGTTGCGATGTCAATATCTTTTGCGTCTTGCCCCAATATAAAATCACGAACTGCACCGCCTACGAATACAGCTTCATAGCCATTGTTCTCAAGTTTTGAAATCACTTTATAACTTGCCGCACTGCCGAATTCTTTTGTCATTTCCTATTCACAACTTCGTAATAGAGTTGCTCATACTCGGTGACTATATTTGCTGAATTAAACTTCTCGTTTACAATTTTAAAGCCATTTTCTCTAAATGTTGAATGACGACTTTCATCTTGTAAGAGTTGCAAACATTTTTGTGCGGCGCTCTCTACTTCCCCTACTGACACTAGAAAACCATTTACACCATCTTCAATCACTTCTGGAATGCCCCCAATATTCGTAGCAACAGAAGGAACGCCACAAGCCATTGCTTCTAAAAGAACAAGCCCGAAAGCTTCTTTTTCTGACATATGGATCATTACATCACTAATTCCAAGTAATGCTGGCATATCCGTACGTTTTCCTGTAAAGATTACATGATCTTCAAGTTTCATTTCCGCAACAAGCTTTTCTATATTTTCTTTTTCTGGACCTTCCCCAACCAGTAATAATTTTGCATCGACTTCTTGTAGAACTAGTTGGAAACTCTTAACTATATCAGGAATTTTTTTCACTTCTCTAAAATTCGAAATATGAATTAACACCTTTTCTGTCTCAAGAATACCAAGTTCATTTTTTAACGATTCTGATTCAACAGGAATATAAGTATTTTCATCTATAAAATTGTAAATCGTTCGGATATCCACTGTCGGATTAATAAGTTCAAGTGTTTCAGTTTTTAATGATTCTGAAACGGCTGTTACAAGCGTTGATTTATTAACGCCATATCGAACAGTGTTACGAAGCGCTGAATCACGTCCTAAGATCGTGACATCCGTTCCGTGTAGCGTCGTAATGACAGGTATATCGGACTCAGCCATATCTTTTCCAAGCGCTGCAGAGACAGCGTGAGGCATTGCATAGTGAACATGAAGTAAATCAAGGTTTTTCGCCTCAATCACTTGTGCAATTCGATTGGCAAGCGCGATGTCATAAGGCGGGTACTTGAAAACAGCATATCCTTCGATTGTCACTTCATGAAAATGGATATTTGGATGCCCGTCGATAAACCGAAAAGGCATACTCGATGTAATATAGTGCAACTCATGGCCTTTTTCTGCCATCATCGCACCAAGTTCCGTCGCAACAACTCCTGAACCACCTAACGAAGGGTAGCAAATAACACCTATTTTTAATTTTCTCAAAACAAACCACCCTTTCAACACAACTTCATGCTTTAATCTAATCGATTATTTTATCTAAACCATATATAAGTTCTTTTTGCTCCATTACATTTCGAATCGCCAATATAATTCCTGGCATAAAGCTACTGCGGTCAAATGAATCATGACGGATTGTCAATAATTCACCTTTCCCCCCTAAAAGTACTTCTTGGTGCGCAAGTAATCCTTGTAATCGAACACTATGTATTTTCATGCCCTCCATATCGGCACCACGTGCACCAGGAAGTATTTCTTTTTCTTTAGGGTGACCTTGTGTATGTGCTTTCCTAACCTCCCTAATCATTTCAGCTGTTTTCATCGCCGTTCCTGAAGGGGCATCTAGTTTCTGATTGTGGTGGGACTCAATAATTTCAATATCATGTAAGTATCTGGCAGCCATTGCAGAGAACTTCATCATTAAGACAGCCCCAATAGAGAAGTTGGGCGCAATAATGCCTCCCACTCCGTATTCTTTAGAGAGTGCTGTTAAATTTTCGATTTGTTCAAACGTTAACCCTGAAGTGCCAACGACAGGTCTGACATTCTGTGTAATCGCATTATACATGTTGTCATAAACCGCTGTGGGATCCGTTAAGTCTAGTAGAACGTCAGGACTCGTTTCTTCTACGAGCTGTTCAAACGCCGTATATATAGGAAAACCAGCTTCATACTCATTGACTTTGTTGTCATGTAAAAATTGACCTTCATATTTATAATCTACGACAGATACAATTTCCATGTCTTCTGTTTTCAAAATCGCATCTATCGCAGCAGACCCCATTCGTCCACGTGCGCCTGCGATGGCTACTTTAATTGTCATGCTGTTCCTCCTTCTTTGTCCAACGGTTTTTATCGCGTTCTTGATATTTTGCAAGTACAGAAGTGAGCGCTTTCTCTAAACTTATTCCTTCCGCATTTGCAAAGCAAATAAGAACAAATAGTAAATCCCCTGTTTCTTCTTCAAGCGAACGCACTGCTTCTGTCGTTTTCTTTTTTTTCATCCCATAAACATGCTGAACTTCTCTTGATAATTCACCAAGTTCCTCCGTTAAACGAGCAATAAGTTCCATGGGTGGAAAATAACCTTCTTCAAAACCATTTATGTATGTATCCACTTGCGATTGTAATGCGGACAAGGTTTGATCTTTGTTCAAATGAATAACTCCCTTTGTTATCGTAGTAAGTAATGAGAACATTGTCAAAACATATAATTTTATTGTTCGCCAACCTATTTCATCATAAGGTTTTACGCTAACTTCATCAAAATATATGGTCGAGTCGAACCTTTTTCAAAGCATGGGTTGCATCAGTGTTTCAGATTAAGTTCATTATTAAACTGACTTCGTAATCCAACAACTTAATAAATACATTATCGCATGTATGCTACCCAAACTTCTAGATTGAAGCATTGAAAAAAACTTTTCTTTTTAAAAACGCATTACATAAAATGAAAGCAACTAAAAAAAGATCTATCCTAAGTAAAATTCAGGATAGATCTTGTTGACGTATGTTTAATCTCTATTTGTAAATATTAACACTAAACGAAGTAATTCAAGCACAGCTACCGCTGCTGCTGCAACGTATGTCATCGCTGCTGCATTCAGTACTTTCTTCGCATCTTTTTCTTCTTCATTACGAATGATATTAAGCGAAACAACCTGATCCATCGCTCGGCTAGAGGCATTAAATTCAACTGGCAACGTAACAAGTTGGAAAACAACTCCGACTGCTAATAGCGCAATCCCGATGCCCAGCATTGAATTCATACTTTGAAACAATAACCCGATCATAATAAATACCCAAGATGCATTCGATGTAATATTCGCAACAGGAACAAGTTTATGTCTAAATCTTAAAAAAGCATAAGCCTCTTTATCCTGAATTGCATGCCCTACTTCATGCGCCGCAACTGCTGTGCCAGCGACAGAGGCATTTCGATAGTTATCCGGTGATAAAGCAACAATTTTTGTTACTGGATTGTAGTGATCACTTAAGAATCCCTTAGATTCAACAACTTTAACTTCATGTAACTCATTTGAATCTAGAATTAGACGCGCAACTTGCGCACCTGTCATCCCTGAAGTTGATCGAACTCTCGAATATTTTTTATACGTACTTTTAACTTTAAATTGAGCATATAGCGGTAGCGCTATAATTAACACAATATAAAACAAAAACATCTATACTTTCCTCCCTTTTCACCTGTACCTCTATTTTATAGCGCAACGGACGCTTCTGCAACTTTTTACTATCACACTATAATTGTCGTCTTCCGTTTCTTCCATACCAAAACCGCAATAGAAATACAACCGATAGAGAGCCAAAATGTAAAATAGCCGATCTCGTTTATATAGACCATTAAATTACTATAGATCGGCATTTGTCCAAATACATAGTCAATCACATCATTATGTAACGTCCAAATTGCAGCAATCACAATATGACCCAAACCAAATCGATAAAAAGGAATGTAAAGAACTGCCTGAACAGCCATGGCAAAATGAGATATGACGAGCATCCATCCGACCCAACCAATTGAACCTGTTTCAATCAGTGTTAGTAAATTCATCGCAACAGCCCAAAGGCCATATTTTACGAGTGTAATGAGTGCTAACGCTTCTATTAATTTGAAATTACGGTTAAGCAACCAACCGATAACCGCAATCGAGAAAAATAAACTTGCGGTTGGACTATCTGGTACGAAAATCCAAAATTTTGGCTCTGTTATAACAAGCTGCGATTGATACCAGTCGAAACCGTATACCGTGCCGAATACGTTCACAAATAGCAATAACCACAGAAATGATTTATGAGATAGCATCAACCAAATCTTCATAAAAAACGAATCCACAGGCTCTCCTCCACTTCGCGGCTCGTTAAAATTTAAAACTTCCTTATAAAAAAAAGAGCCAGTTTCCTGACTCTTTCTAGTTACTCAGCTTCTAGCTCTGAGATAAA
>JARIDM010000099.1 GCA_029263945.1 Sporosarcina sp. | reverse complement strand
AGCATTGCTGTCGATTGTCTAACTTCTAGTAGACGCTTTGCAATGGTTTGACGACGACGCGTCATTTTTTCACGCGTAATACGACCATCGTCTGCAGCAGCTGTCGTTTGCGGAGCAGGAGTTGCTGATGAGGGTTGTGGCGTTGAGACATGTGCATCAACATCTTGTACCTTAACTCGGCCCATCGGATCTACAGGGTTAACTGCAGCAAGGTCAATCCCTTTTTCACGTGCTAATTTACGTGCGGCTGGACTTGCAATTGTGCGATCTTCAACTGAAGTTTCTGTTTGTGTAGGCACAGGCTCTTCGGTTGTTTTTGCTGTAGATGCTTTAGCATCCTTAACTTTAGGTGTTGGCACTGGTGCTGCGCCTGTACCTTCTCCAACAATCGCAATTACTTGACCAACTTCAACTGTATCTCCCTCTGCTGCAAGCTGCTCTTGAATTACACCTGCTTCATCGGAAATGATTTCAACGTTTACTTTATCAGTCTCAAGTTCAACAATGAATTCCCCGCGTTCAACCGTCTCACCTGGTTGTTTTAGCCATTGTGAAATCGTTCCCTCTGTAATTGATTCTGCAAGTTCTGGTACAATAATTTCTGCCACAATAATTTCCTCCTCTTATCATTGCGCCGTTTACGGCAATCTCAATTTGTATTAAACAAATTGCTGGATAATCATAGGTTGCAAGGTAACTGCAACTCATAACCTTATTTTTGTTCTAATGCGTCCTGAATAATACGCTTTTGTTCACGTGTGTGTGCTGCACCTTTACCTTCTGACGGGCTAGAACGATGCGCTCGTCCAACATAGGTCACATTCTTGCTACCAGCTATATCTTGTAGATAAGGCATTGCGTAAGACCAAGAGCCCATGTTTTCGGGTTCTTCCTGAACCCAAACAAGTTCTTTTACTTTTGAATACCTTCCAATAATTTCGGTGATTTTCTCTGTTGGGAATGGATATAATTGCTCGACTCTAACAATGTGTAGGTGGTCGAATCCTTCTCCGTCTTTTACTTCTTCCGCTAAATCAATTGCCATTTTTCCACTTGCAAATAGAATCCGTTCAACTTTTGTTTTCTTTTTTCCAGTACCTGGCTGTTCGAGCACTGTCTGGAAGCTTCCTTCTGTTAAGTCACCTAAATCTGCTCCGACTAAAGGGTGACGTAGTAATGATTTTGGTGAAACAATGACTAACGGTCTCATCGATGGCTCCCCAAGCATTTTCGCTTGTCTTCGCAAAATGTGGAAGTAATTTGCAGCGCTCGATAGATTTGCGACAGTCCAGTTGTTCTCAGCAGAGAGTTGTAAAAATCTTTCGAGTCTCGCACTTGTATGTTCTGGACCTTGGCCTTCATGTGCGTGTGGAAGTAATAAAACAAGTCCAGATTGCTGCCCCCATTTTGCACGACTTGAAGAGACAAATTGGTCGAACATGACTTGAGCCATATTTGCAAAATCACCATATTGTGCTTCCCAAATAGAGAGCGCTTTCGGATTTTCAAGATTATAACCGAACTCATACCCAACAATTGCAGCCTCTGATAAGGGGCTGTTATAGGCATCAAAGGAAGCATTCGCACCGCTAATTGTGTGTAACGGTACTAACTCTTCGCCTGTCTTCTCATCATGTAATACAATATGACGATGGGCAAATGTTCCGCGCTGAATGTCTTGTCCAGACATTCGAATCGGATTTCCGTCTTGAAGAATTGAACCAAACGCCAATGTTTCGGCATGTGCCCAGTCAATTTTCCCTTTTCCTTTAAAAGGTTCTTCGCGTCTTTTTAAAATACGTACGAGTCGACCAAATACGTTAAAGTCTTTAGGGAAATCTAACATTTCTTCATTCATTTTACGCAGTCGGTTTTCTTCAACACCTGTTTGAAGTTCAGCCGGATAACCCGCAAGGACTTCGTCAGGTATAACGATTTCAATGTTCCCTTTATCTTTACTAGCGGGATCATTTTTCACTACGTCATGTGCATCTTGCATTATTTTAAATGTATTTTCATCAAGTTCATGAACTTTCTCTTCAGTCAGAATTTTTTGTTCTGTAAGCGCTTTTCCATAAATTTCACGTACGGTTGGATGTTTATGTACTTCGTGATACATCATCGGATTCGTTACGAGTGGTTCGTCCATTTCGTTATGACCGTAGCGACGATAACCGATTAAATCAATGACAATATCTTTACGGAACTTTTGACGATATTCAAATGCAAAGGCGGCAACGGCCATTACAGATTCAGGGCAGTCGGCGTTTACGTGAATAACTGGTACTTCAAAACCTTTGGCAGGATCTGAAGAATAGTGCGTTGACCTAGAATCATAATGTTCTGTTGTAAATCCAATCATATTGTTTGCAATAACATGGATAGAACCTGCTGTTTGGAACCCACGGACACGGCTAAAGTTAAACGTTTCTGGGACGATTCCTTGGCCTGGGAAAGCTGCATCTCCATGTACAACAATTGAATACGCTGAGTTTGTATCTTGTTCAGCAAATCCATTATTATTTTTAGTCTCCTGGGCTGCACGAGTTTGACCTGCAACGACAGCATTGACAACTTCCAGGTGAGACGGATTATAAGCTAAAAACCGAGTCGAGCCATTTGGGCTATTATATTGTGACCCGTAATGGTACACGACATCTCCAAACCATCCACGCGTGGTGTCGATTGAACCGTCTTGTGGAATAAAGGGCGTATCTGAAACTCCTGTAAAATGAGCAAAAAACATTTCGTATGGATTGTTTAAAACATGCGTTAAGACGTTAAGACGCCCGCGGTGGGCCATGCCGATTAATGCTTTCTCTATTTTTTGTGCCTCAGAGCGTCGAATGACTTCTTGCAATAAAATAACAAGCGTATCGAGTCCTTCAATAGAAAAGCGTTTTGCACCAACAAATGTCCGGTGTATATATTTTTCGAAACCTTCGATTTTCGTTAATTGTTCAAGTAGTTCCTTTTTTTCTTCAGCAGTAAGAGCTGCGTTCACTTCATTATTTTCAATTTTAGATTGAATCCAATCGCGTTCTTGTTCATCAATCACATGCGCAAATTCGAAAGCAATCTTACTAGTGTAAAGTTTTTTTAAGTAGTTAATCGCTTCAAGTCCATTTTCAATATGCGCAGGTACATGCGTAAAGAATAAAGAAGCTGGCATTTCTATTAAGTCTTGTTCTACGAGTCCATAATAAGAGAGTTCTAGACGTGATGAATCTTTTGGACGGTCGTTTAGTGGATAAATATCTGCAGCGAGATGTCCGTATGCACGGATTGCTTCTTGTAACTTAACCGCAGCGATTACTTTGTCAACATTACTGGTTTGGTTTACCGATTTACTTCTATCGTTTTGACCGCTTACTTCTACTGGGGCACCATATCGTCTGAACATTTCCGAAAGTTCAGGGTCAACTAACTCAGGAGAAGATTTAAATATTTCATACATTTCCATTACATACCCAAGGTTTGGTCCCATAAATTTTTCATACGGGGATCCATGAGCATCTAAATTATTCGACATGTACAATGACCTCCACATTTGCCTTTTGGCATTTTGTGTCTTATTTTTTAATCCTCGTTAATTTTACCATGCAAAGACTAGAACTTAAAGGGTTTAGTTCGAATTAATAGACTTTTATATTTTTAAAGGTCTTTTTACCACTTTAAGCTGTCGTTTATTGTTTTATATTGCCGGATTTAGGACCGTTTTTTATTTTTTGAATGCCATGATTAATTCAACCATCATTTTTGGTGTTTTTGGTTTTTTAACTTCACTCATTTTGTCAATAAGGATTTGTTTATTGTTTTTAAAAGAAATCAGTTCTTCAGAAAATGATTTGTCTACAATTTCTTCCTCTGCTAAAACGTTAGCTAAGCCAAGAGATTGAAAGTAATTTGCATTTAGAATCTGATCACCACGACTTTGTGCAGCAGATAGCGGGATGAGTAGCATGGGTATTTGTAAAGCAAGTAATTCAAAGATTGCGTTAGAGCCAGCACGTGATACCGCAAAATCAGAGGCGGCAAGTAAATCTGGCAGTTCATCTGTTACATACTCATACTGTCTGTACCCATCAGTATTTGAATACGTTGATTCTAAATTGTCTTTTCCACAAAGATGAATTACATCGAATGTTTTTCGAATTTGTTCTAACTCATTACGTACCGCACCATTTAAGATTTTAGAGCCCTGACTTCCCCCCATTACTATAATAATGGGCTTGTCACCTGTAAATCCCGCGCGTTGCAGTCCTCTTTCTCTTCGACCATCAAATAATTCAGGACGAATAATTGCACCAGAGCAAGTTGCTTTAGCCTTTGTAACATGTGCTAATGTTTGTTCAAAAACTGTGAAAATATGTGTAGCGAATGGCAAAGCGAGTTTATTTGCTAAACCTGGCGTAACATCCGATTCGTGCACAACGACTGGAACTCTTGAAACTTGGCCAGCGAGTGCAACCGGAACTGAAACAAATCCCCCTTTTGAGAAAATAAGTTCTGGCTTAACTTTTCGTATGATTGAAAGTGCTTGGAAAAACCCTGCACCTACTCTAAAAGGGTCTGTAAAATTTTTCATAGAAAAATAACGTCTTAATTTTCCGCTTTGAATCGCATGATACGTAACGGAAGGCTGACGGTTTTTAATAAGTTCTACTTCAATCCCATCATGTGATCCTATATAATGAACTTCGTATCCTCGTTCTTGAAAAATCGGGATGAGTGCTTCGTTAACTGATACATGACCAGCAGTGCCGCCGCCTGTTAATACTATTGTTGGCCGTTTCATGACCTTCACCTCTTCTAAAATAATATACAGTTAAGTCAATTTCATAATGACATTAGTTGTCTAGGACAATATAATCATAAAATTTGGCTCACTTAATTTATACAAACAAACTCTAGTATACCAAAGATTTAATGGTACACTACTATCAAATGTTCAAGTAAAGGATGAAATCGACTATGATCCACACATTATCTATACGGGATAAGTTTTTTAACATGACGAAGGTCATCATGCCGATTTTAATCGCGCAGATTGCATTATATATGATCACATTTTTCGATATCCTCATGACAGGAAGGTATGATACACACCATCTTGCAGGTGTTACAATTGGCTCTTCTTTTTGGGTGCCCATCTATACTGGACTTGCAGGTATCCTCATGTCGCTTACCCCAATTATTGCGCAACTTGTAGGCGGCAATCAAAAAGAAGAAGTAAGACCAAGTGTACAGCAAGGTCTCTATGTTTCAATTGTTCTATCTGCGATCGTCTTTTCACTCATTCAATTCGCAGTCTCTCCAATTTTAGAAATGATGCCGTTGGAGGAACAAGTGAGAACTGTCGCTTCTGATTATTTAATCGGGATGAGTTTTGGTCTACTGCCCTTATTTGGCTATTCTGTTCTTAGGTCACTCTTTGACGGGTTTGGTCAAACGCGGGTATCTATGGCCATTATACTACTGGCAGCACCGATTAATGTGAGCTTAAACTACTGTCTGATTTATGGAAACTTTGGATTTCCAGAGCTAGGCGGTGTAGGGGCAGGATACGCTTCTTCTATTACCTATTGGCTAATCTTTTTCATTGCCACCATAACAGTTATTAAATCCAAGCCATTTAATACTTATCATGTGTTCCGACAATGGGGGAAGGTTTCTTTTAAAAAGTGGAAAGAGATTCTCGTCATTGGCGTTCCAATTGGGGTATCTATTTTTGTGGAAATCAGTATTTTTTCTGCGGTTACTTTGCTTATGGCTCATTATTCAACGGCCACCATATCAGCGCATCAGATTGCACTTAATTTCACATCGTTATTGTATATGATCCCCTTAAGTATTTCGATGGGCGTTACAATATTAGTTGGACAGGAAATTGGTGCGGGAAGATATAAGGATGCGAGACAATATAGTTATATGAGTATCGGGATTGCTATTTTATTGAGCTCGTTTTCAATTGTCATTCTTCTCCTTTTTAAAGAACCAATTGCTTCACTTTATACAACAGATACGGAAATTATTAAGTTAGCGACTCATTTCTTCTTATATGCAGCGTTATTCCAGTTGTCTGATGCGATTCAAGCGCCTGTACAAGGCGCACTTAGAGGATATAAAGACGTTAACATTACCTTTATAATGGCGATTATTTCTTACTGGGTAATCGGCCTCCCTGTTGGGTATCTCATGGCAAGTTATACCGATATCGGTCCGTTCGGCTATTGGATTGGGCTTATTGTTGGCCTAACAGCGGGTGCAATTACCCTTTCTATTAGACTTCATCATATTCAAAATAAACACAAGAACTAAAAAACGATTGTTCACAATGGCATTTTAACATCCACTGTGGACAATCGTTTTTCATCTTCGTTTATTTACCTATAAATTGTTGTGTCCAATAGTGGCCACTTGCATCATACCCAATGCCGATATGTGTAAAATTCGAACTTAATATATTTTCTCTATGACCAGGAGATGCCATCCAACCGTTTACAACTTCCTCGGCAGATCGTTGTCCTCTTGCTATATTCTCTGCGGCAGAGCGATAAGAGATGCCGTATGCCTTCATCTGATCGAACGGAGAGCCGTAAGTCGGACTTGTATGTGAGAAATAATTTTGAGTAGACATGTCTTTAGATTTTGCACGTGCAGAATCCATCAGCTTAGGATCAACTTTTAGTGCTGCAAGACCCGCCTTCTGTCTTTCCACATTTGTTAAGTCAAGTACCGCTCGTTCAATTGAAGAAATTGATGTATTTACTGTATCTTCAACAGGTTGAGAAGGTTTTTCTGGTGCAGGCTCAACAGGTGTAGGTGTAGGTACAACTTCTGGAACAGGTGTTACAGGTTGTTCGGGTGTTGGTTCAGGTTTTTGTTCAGGTACAACCTCAACTTCTGGTGTAGGTTTTGTTTCTGGTTTACTTTCTGGTACAACCTCGATTTCAGGTTTTTGTTCAATTTCTTGACCAGGTTTCTTATCTGGTTCTTCTGTCGGAATTGAAGGCTTAGGGTTAATCACTTCAAAACAATTCTTCCAAGCCGTATAAAAGTTATGGAACCCTTTCATATGTAGTTTTAGTTGGTCAGAATGAATTTGAGTACGTCCCCCTCCAATGTATTCAATATATTGAACACTTATTCCCTTACTATTAGTATCAGAATAAGCAGCCTCTACTGTATTGTTATTCGGCAATAAAAGCGCCGAACTGAGCAAGATGATCGCAATCGGTTTTTTCATCTATAACTCCTCCCTTCGCAATCTATCATAACGTGCCCTATCCGCTATAAAATGGAGGCATCTTCCAATAAAGCCAATCTAATAGAAAAAGAGAGGAGAAAGGTATTTTAATCGTTAAAAACTGGATACATCTGGATGCTTATCTTTATTTTACAACTAAAGATGGGTTGACATCATGCTTGGATTTAAATTTTTTCATACTCAATCGCTTCAATTCCTTCGCCAATTATAACAAGGCAAGGTTCCATTTCTATAAATTCTGGCATCCAATTTACCATACCGTAAGCATATTGAAACAAATAGGGATTTTTTGTACCTATGACGGGTACAAAACCTTTCATACGATAGACAGTATCAGGTAAAGTTTTAACCCATTCTTCAAAATCTTCCATGCGGACACTTTCGTTAAACTTCAACAATTTAGAGGAAAGGGGTAAGTTTTTCCCAGTAATCACTTCTTTTGTGTTTTGCTGTTTTGTCGAATTAAGGACGGTTTCTATATAGGAAAAAGATGCTTTCCCATGGATTGTTTGTAGAACAGGTGCTGTCGGATTGAAATTCGTTAATTCCATTGTGACCGTCGCAAGTTCAGCTTCAGTGAGCAAATCTGTTTTATTTGCTAATAAAAAATGCGCATGTTTAATTTGCTCAGTAAATAGTGCTCGAATTCTAGGTGTTAATGTATCTTTATCCAGCCAAAGCTTACTATCTACTACGGTTACAATTCCTTTTACAATGAGACGATCAGCAAAAAGCGGCGAATAGACTGCGTCAAGGGCTTCTACTGGATGTGCTGCACCTGTCGTTTCGATTAAAATAACGTCTATATCATCATTTTCCATAAGTAAGCCTTGTAATTGAGCCTCTGTTTTTTCAGAACCAGAACAGCATATACAACCGTCTAATAACTCTTTCAGTGGGATATCGTCTTCGATTGCTTGCGAATCAATAGCAAGGTCACCAAATTCATTCATAAAAACTGCTGGTTTTTTACCTTGTTCTTTTAATTGTTTTATGGCATGTCTCATTAATGAGGTTTTACCACTTCCTAAAAATCCACTAAATAAATAAACATCAATCATTTTTGTAGCCCTCCAAATATATAGTTAGGAAAAGCGCCCAATCCTTAAGAGGACGGACGCTTTAATATCAAGATAAATCTTGGTCAGTTACTTGTTAATCTTTTCTAGTAACAGTTCTTTTGCTTTCATAAGTTGCGGATCATTTTCAGAGATTTTCTCCCGTAGTCTATCCATTAACCCGAAAGTTGTATCTTTAGTCAAGACACCTGTTATTTCTAGTCCAAGATCCTTTTGCAGCTCTTTCACAGCAGAAGTTGTCTCGCTGTCAAATAATCCATCAACTTTCCCAGGATTATAGCCGACTGCTTCTAGCATTTCTTCAGCTGATTCAACAGTTGCAGAAACAAGGCCTTCCTTCATTTCAATTGATGCATCTAAGAAAGGTAACTGTGCATAGGAAGGATAAGGAACTTCGAAATCTGGAGCAATTCCTTTTTCATGTATCCAATTACCCTCTGGCGTTAACCATTTTGCAGTCGTTAGCTTTAAGTTTGATCCGTCAGGCAATGTCTGTGGTGATTGTACAGTTCCTTTACCGAATGTCGTAAGTCCAACGAGTGGAATGTCAGCAGATTCACTAAGTGCGCCTGCTAGGATTTCAGAAGCGGATGCACTTCCATCATCAATGACAACTGTAACTGGTACTTTGACTTTTCGACCAGCTGAAGCAGGATAGATATCCGCTTTTTCAAGTTTACCTTTATACTGGAATAAATATTTTCCTTCTTCAACAAAAAGATCAGAGATATCAATGGCCGCATCCAAAGTTCCACCTGGATTTTGACGTACATCAACAATTAAGCCTTTTAATCCTTTGCTCTCTAACTCATCTAAAGCTGAAAGAAGTTCTTCGTAAGTTCCAGTGGAAAAGCTTGTGATATGAACGTGACCAATACCATCTTCATCAATTTCACTATAGACAGTTTCAATTGGAATCACATCACGAATAATTTTCACTTCAATTGGCTCATCCATTCCAATGCGTTGAATGGTCAACGTAACAGCTGTTCCTTTTTCTCCTCGAATAAGGAGTACAGCTTCTGATGAAGACATGCCCTGGATACTCTCACCATCGACAGCCATAATCTTATCTTTTGGTTGTATCCCAGACTTTTCTGCTGGTGAGTTTTTAATCGGTGAAACAACGGCTATATAACCATCTTGTTCTTTGATTTCAGCACCAATACCTTCAAAACTAGATGAAATACTTTCTTGCAACTGACGGGCCTCATCTTGGTTTAAATAATCTGAGTATGGGTCATCAAGTGCACTCACCATCCCGTTAATTGCGCCGTCTAAAATTAGACTTTCATCAATATCTTGATAATAATTATTTTTCACTTCATCAAATGCTTCGTAAAACTTTTGAAATTCTTGTCTCTCCACTGATTGTTGTGGTTTTACAACTTCAACAACTTTATTTCCACCCGCAGTCAATGTAAAAAAAGTGATGATTGCCGTTAGCAGAATCAGTCCAAATACAATCATTACAAAGGAGAACGGTTTTAGTCGAATATAACGTTTAGCACGTGGTTCGTGCACGTCGTTAGTTTCGATTTTTTCATGTTCATCCATACCACTCCCCACTCCCCTTTATCTAAAATAGGAATAAGACAGCGATTGCGCTGTCTTATGTCGATCATTTTTGAATTGCAGCATCCAATGCTACTTCAATCATATCGTTAAATGTAGTTTGTCGCTCTTCTGAAGATGTTACTTCTCCAGTTAAAATATGGTCGCTTACTGTTAAAATCGTAAGTGCTTGACGTCCGAATTTTGCAGCTAGCGTATAGAGTGCAGATGTCTCCATTTCAACACCTAGAACGCCGTATTGCGCTAATTTAGCATGGTCTGAGAATTCATTGTAAAATAAGTCCTCTGTAAATACGTTGCCCACTTTTAAATTCAACCCTTTTTCAAGCCCTACTTGATGTGCTTTTAAAAGTAAGTCGAAATCTGCAAGCGGTGCATAGGTAACATTATCAAAAATAACATCATTCATTGTCGAATTCGTCGTCGCACCTTGTGCAATAATGACGTCACGTAGTTTAACATCTTTTTGAATCGCTCCACAAGTTCCAACACGGATTAACTTTTGAACACCGTATTCTTGCATAAGTTCTGTAATGTAAATCGAAATGGATGGTACGCCCATTCCTGTTCCCTGAACAGAAATTCGTTCACCTTTATATGTACCTGTATACCCAAACATATTCCGAACTTCATTATATTGTGTTACGTCTTCTAAAAATGTCTCTGCAATATATTTCGCACGAAGTGGATCTCCTGGCAGTAAAATTGTCTCTGCGATTTCGCCTTTTTTCGCATTAATATGTACACTCATTGTAAATTTCATCTCCTTAATTAGTCTGTTTTTATCATACCGTTATTGCAATACGAATGCAAAGAAGAACGTAATTTAGAGAAGTTTAATTCTTTCTTCATATAGGTTGTATAAATCGTCAAAAATGATAGAACGCATTTCTTGATCAGCTTTCTCTTCCACATAACGGGATAGAGGATCATATTCAGTTTCATCTTTTGGAAAACTTAAATCTTTAAACATCGCTTCTGCAAATACTGAATATAAATCCCCTTTTTTCCCTCCACGAAATGACAAAGTAAATTGGTAAAATGATTTATACATTAGTCCCCTCCTCTACCTGTTCCCTATTCATTGAATAGTTTTGCGTACGCCCCATACCCTTCACTTTCAAGATTTTCTACAGGGATAAATTTTAACGCTGCGGAATTAATACAATAGCGAAGTCCGGCTTCACCAGGGCCGTCTGGAAATACGTGTCCAAGGTGTGAATCAGCTGTTTTACTTCTGACTTCGGTTCGGCGCATACCATGTGCATGATCGACATGTTCCGTTACTTCTGTTGATTCAATTGGCTTTGTAAAGCTCGGCCAACCACATCCTGCGTCGTATTTATCTAATGAACTGAATAATGCTTTTCCAGAAACAATATCAACATAGATCCCTTTATTGAAGTGGGCGTCATATTCGTTTTTGTAAGGAGATTCGGTCCCATTTTCTTGTGTGACGTGGTATTGAATGGGTGTTAGCTTTTCTTTTAAGTCTTTTTTCATGTTAATTACCCCCAATTATCTCTTTTAAATTGCTCTCGACCAGATCCCACAGCATAGCGGTTATAATGAGTTGGGTTTTTCTTGTAATAATCTTGATGTCCTTCTTCTGCTAGATAAAATGGTTTTGCAGTAAGAATCTCAGTTGCAATCGGTTTGTTGAACTTTCCAGATGCTTCTAACGCTTGTTTTGACTTTTCAGCAATGATTTTTTGTTCTTCGGAATGTGTGTATATCGCTGTTTTGTAAGAATCACCGCGATCGAAAAATTGACCGCCTGCATCAGTTGGGTCCACTTGTTGCCAATATAAGTTCAACAGCGTGTCATATGAAATAATGTCGTCATCAAACGTAATTTGAACTGCTTCACGATGACCCGTTGAATTTGTACAAACTTGTTCGTAAGTCGGGTTTTCAACATTGCCACCAGTATAACCTGATAGGACAGCATGCACGCCCTCATAGCGATCAAACGGTTTCACCATGCACCAAAAACAGCCACCTGCAAAAGTTGCTTTCGATATAGCCATTTTACTTACCTCCATTTTTATAGGGGATCATGATTTCTAAAATAATTTCGTCCTTATCTAAATTGAATTCTTTAGCTTTTACTTGTAAGTCTCCAGAAATAGGTAACCCGCTAAGATCAATGAACAACTCTTCCTCTTTAGGACGAACGATCATCCACTCCGGAAGATTTACTGAGTCAGCTAAAACTTTTAAAATGGTAGAAGGCGGAATGTTAAGTGGTCCAATTTCAACAGATGACTGTTTCAACATTAAATTACCATCCTCTAAAACAACTGGATCGAAATGCATAACGACAGGGATTGTCTTTGAAAAAACGGTTAGCTCTGATGACAAAGTAATATCATCAGCTACCTCCAATGTGACTGGGAGTGGTTCTTTTTTCAAGGCTTTCTGAATGTAGGTATTGGCAATCCCTTCAAAATCTTCTTTCGTTGCATTTACTGTTAAATAGTTTACCTCTCCCACTTGTTCTTTTGCCTTAGGAAGTGCATCAGATTCTGCTGATGTTCCTATTAATATAAATAAATAAGCGATGGCTGCAAGGATAACACCAGCCAAAATAAAAAAAGCAGCTTTCCATCGGTTCAACTGATCACCTTCTACATATCTAATTTACCATCTGATAATTCTAATAGACCACATTTGTCGATACTTTCAATATATCGATTAGCCATCTGTTCATATCCTTTGGCATTTGGATGGAAAAAGTCTGTGTGATAAACCATATTCTCATTGGAGTTAAATAGGTCTGTTAAAGGAACAAAGCATGATTTTCCGTCTACAACGGCACGTACTTCAATGGCTTCGTTCCAATCGTTTATAATGTTCTCAAATTCGTCTACGTCGTCTGTCACAATTGAAAGAGGGTTGTATAGTCCTCCGACAACAATAACAGCGTCTGAATTTAACCCTCTAACCATGCCAAAAATTTCATCTAACCTTTGTTCGTAATTGTTAAGTTCTTTATAAAATGAACTTTCTTTTAAATCTAACAGATCACGTTTGACGATTTTCATTAGATCATTTCCGCCAATGGTGAGGAAGATAACGTCTGCATTTTGAACAACATTTTGAATTTCAGGGTCTTCAAGTTGTTTAATAAGCTGATCACTTCTTCGACCTCTCTTGGCTAAGTTGTTCGCTTCAACACCTTTTACACCCTTCCAATCTTCAATCGCTGTCGTTAGCCTTGTAAAATAACCACCCACTTTTAATTCGTCACCGACCCCTTGGGTTAAAGAATCTCCAAGACCTACAACTTGTATGTTTTCTGGAACAAATGTTTTTGAGATTTCCCATTCTTCAAATACTGGTTGTTCTCTTTCGGTGACAGAGTTAGCGGGTTTAAGAATAGATGCATGACAACTAGCCATTAGGAATAATAATGAGAAGCCGATTAACAACATCAGTATTCTTCTCATAAGAGTAGTTCCCCATTTCTTTCATAATGAATCATTATTTTTAATCTGTATAATACATAAAGCCAATCGCACCTTCGCCTGTGTGAGTGCTTATAATCGGTGTTGTAAATGTTAGGCTAATATCTTTAATTCCTGTTTCTTCAATAAGCTTCTTCAAAGGTTCCGCAATGGATAAACCATTCGCATGAGAAATGCCTACTTTACGTACCATCTTCCCTGCTGTTTCTTCTTTAAACGCTTTAAATAAATGTGCGACAACTTGTTTATGGCTTCTCACTTGAGAAATCGGGGTGTAAACACCGTCTTGTAAAGTTGCAATTGGCTTGATATTTAATAGAGAGCCGATTAATCCACGACCTTTGCCGATACGTCCCCCTTTGACCAGGTTGTCTAGTTTATCAACGACAACAAAAAGTGTGGTTTTTTCACGAACTTCCGCTAATCGCTCTACAATTTCTTTTACTGAACGACCTGCTTCAACCATTTCTACTGCTTCCATCACTTGAAAGGAC
>JARIDM010000117.1 GCA_029263945.1 Sporosarcina sp. | reverse complement strand
CAAAATACTTATTTTGACGATGCATGAAGATGAAGAATATTTGTTTCATGTGTTAAAAAACGGCGCTTCCGGCTATATTTTGAAAAACGCACCTGATGAAGAACTGTTAACGGCAATTCGTACAATTCATAATGGTGATACTTATATTCATCCCTCTATGACAACGTCACTTGTGAGAGAGTTTATCAAACAAGGCGCGAGCGGAGTTGAAGACGACCCTTTTAAAATTTTGACGAAACGTGAAATTGAAGTGTTACCGCTTGCAGCTAAAGGGTATGGCAATAAAGAAATCGCTGGGATGCTCTTCATATCTGTAAAGACTGTGGAAGCGCATAAGGCAAGAATTATGGAGAAACTAAAGTTAAAAAATAGACCAGAGCTTGTTGAATATGCGCTAAGAAAGAAATTGTTGGATTTTTAATGAGAAAAAAATAAAACGGAGCGGACTGATTGTTTTAAGGGAGAAAGGTGTGTTAATGATGGCTGAGGCGCGAAGCTTTAAATACGATTTGCCTGCGCTACGGGTACTTGAAAATGAACATCAATATTTGTCTTATTTAATGGATGGTTGGCATACGATCGTTCTTGCATTTGAACGAGACATCTATACGGAAGAAGAAGGTCATGAAGCGCTACAGTCGCTCAGAAAACTGATTATTGAATTTATAGAGCCTTTCAAAAATCATACTGAAAAAGAAGAGGAATTTCTATTTCCTTTGTTGGCACAGTATGTAGGAAATGATCAGGGGCCTGTTAATGCTACGGAAGAAGAGCATGAAGAAATCGATGCCTATATCGGTCACTTTCTTCATCATACATTAGGCGATGTAAGTCACTTGTCATTGGCGGATATGAAAAATGTCGTGAATGATGCTGCAGAAGCGTTTGAAGTCATTACGGTTCATTTTGTTAAAGAAGAATCTATCCTATTTCCAATGGTAAATAATATCCTGCGCATTGAAGAACAGGATAAGTTATATGAACAGTTATATACACCAATTCTATAACAAGGTTCGACATAATCTTTCATTTCGTTCGTATGGGGTTTTCCCTAGGCTGATTAGGGTATTCCCCTATTAATAGTCGATCGGAAAACACTTATAATTCATAGTAGGGAATCAGTAAATTCATTCGAAAACTACACAAAGAATGAGCAGGTGGTTTTTTTGATAAAAAAGCTTCAATTACCATTACAAACATTGAACTGTATGGTTGGTTTTATGGTTTGGGTTCTAATTTCTTCATTGCTACCATTTATTGTTGAGGACATAACAATTGCACCAGAAAGAATTGCGATTGTAACGGCGGTACCAATTGTCCTTGGATCTGTACTACGTATTCCGTTTGGTTATTATGCCAATATTATTGGTGCAAGACTTGTTTTTCTTATTAGTTTCATCCTACTTTTATTCCCCGTATTTTTCATAAGTTCTGCGTCTACTTTTGCAGATCTTATTATTGGCGGAACATTCTTAGGAATTGGAGGGGCTGTCTTCTCTGTAGGGGTTACTTCTTTACCGAAGTACTTTCCAAAAGAGCGACATGGCTTTGTAAATGGTATCTACGGAATTGGTAACTTAGGAACAGCTGTTTCGACATTTTCAGCACCAGTGATTGCAACACAAATTGGATGGGAAAACACTGTAAGGCTTTACCTCGTTTTGCTTTTGTTTTTTGCAGCGCTTAACTTTTTCTTAGGAGATAAGCAAGAGGTTAAAGTGAAAACACCACTCGTAGAACAGTTGAAAAGTGTTTATAAAAATGAGAAGTTATGGTTTTTCTCTTTGTTTTATTTCATTACATTCGGCGTCTTTGTTGCATTTACGATTTTCCTGCCAAACTTCCTTGTTACCTACTTCGACATTAGTAAAGTAGATGCAGGTATGCGGACAGCTGGGTTTATCGTTGTCGCTACTTTTTGTAGACCACTAGGAGGTTGGCTAGGGGATAAATTTCCACCCCTTAACTTATTAATGGTCGCTTTTGCAGGACTAACTGTTTCCGGTGCAATGCTTGCATTTTCACCTTCTATCGGTCTATATACTGTAGCAAGTATGGTGATTGCAGTATGTGCGGGGACTGGAAACGGACTGATTTTCAAACTTGTGCCAATGTACTTCAATAAACAAGCAGGTGTGGTCAATGGATTTGTTTCGATGATGGGCGGACTTGGTGGATTTTTCCCACCGCTTCTGTTGTCTGCAGTTCATTCGATCACAGGCTCGTATTCAATTGGTTTCATGGCCTTTTCACAGTTTGCGCTTGCGAGTTTAGTGTTAGTTGTCTGGTTATACTATATGGACCGTCTGTCGATCTCGGGAGAAGTATTTAATTATACTGGACAAGGCATTTTGGTCACGAATGTAGATGGGACAATTGAAACAGTCAATCCAGCGTTTACAAAACTGACAGGCTATACAGAAGAAGATGTCGTTGGTCGAAACCCGAACATATTAAGTTCAGGTCGTCAGTCTAAGGAGTTCTATACAACAATGTGGGGACAAATTGGACGTGAAGGATTATGGCAAGGAAAACTATGGAATAAACGTAAGAATGGTGAGGAATATCTAGAACTTATATCGATTAGCGCGGTAAAAGACGATTCAGGAGATGTCGTTCGTTATGTAGGCACATTTACTGATGTGACACCAGACTAAAACAAAAGGGCTCCAGTATAAAAACTGGAAGCCCTTGCCGTGTTATCGCGAAGGAAAAGGAGAGACGAGATGGAAAATCGGTACGCTAGACAAACGCTATTTAAACCAATTGGTCAGATGGGTCAGAAGGAAATTCAAGAGGGAACAGCCTTAATCATTGGGTGCGGCGCCCTGGGTTCTACAATTTCCGAAACGCTTGTCCGTGCAGGGATTGGGAAAATCATTCTAGCTGACCGTGACTATGTAGAACCGTCAAATTTACAAAGACAACAATTGTTTACGGAACAAGATGCTGTGGCAGGTACTCCGAAAGTAGTTGCAGCCAAAAAACGTTTACTAGAAATTAGACAAGATGCGCAAATTGAGGCCATTTTAGATCATGTAGATGGTCCATTAATTGAAGAACTTATACATAATGTAGATGTAATCGTAGATGCCACGGATAATTTTGAAACACGCTTATTGATCAATGACATTGCTTGGAAAAAGAATATTCCTTGGATTTACGGAGCTTGTGTGGGCAGTTCGAGCATGGTGTATCCTTTTATCCCAGGAGAAACGGCTTGCTTTCGATGTCTGTTACCCGTGCTGCCCGCGGTGAATGAAACGTGTGATACAGCAGGAATTATTGCGCCTGCTGTGCAAATAACCGCAGCGCATCAAAGTGCAGAGGCGTTAAAATGGTTGTCGGGCAATCGGCATGCGATGCGCAAGAAAATGCTGACGTATGATAGTTGGGAGAATACCTTTGTGGAAGCTGGACTTGCCCGTTTGAAAAATGAGTCTTGTGAAACTTGTGGAACGAATCCAACCTATCCTTCGTTGAAAAGAAACAATGAAACAAATTTTGCTGTGTTGTGTGGACGAGATACAGTACAAGTGATTCCTGAAAAAGGACGTTTAATTTCGCTCGTAGAAACTGAAGAAATGGCAAGGAAGTTACAGTATTCTTATAAAAAAACACCTTACTTTATAGAAGTACAGTTAGCGACTTATCGATGTGTTCTATTTAAAAATGGGCGTTTACTCATCCATGGCTTAAAAGACATTCAAGAAGGACGGAAAATATACCAACACTTTTTCGGATAGAATAGGGGCGATAAAATTGTCAAAAGAAGATGAATATAGCCAAGAAAAACAGTTAACATTTTGTGTCCTCACGACAAGTGATACAAGAAACGTCGCGAATGACCGCGGTGGGTGGACAATTCGACAGAAACTCGAAGCTGCAGGGCATAAAATATTTGAAACGTGGATTTGTCAAGATGACAAGATGGAGATTGAAGCAATTATAGAAGAATGGCTTAGAAACCCTAACATTCATGGAATTATTACAACAGGTGGGACAGGCCTCGGATTCCGTGATGTAACACCAGAAACAATAGGGGCTTATTTTACAAAGACCATGCCAGGTTTTGGCGAATTATTCCGTATGATTAGTTATACGGAAGACGTTGGGACGAAGGCTTTACTGAGTCGTGCAGAGGCTGGCGTGGTGAAAGACAAAGTGATTTATATGCTCCCTGGTTCACTGAAAGCTGTCGAATTGGCGATGGATCGATTGGTGGTTCCAGAGTTACATCATGTGGTTCATGAAATAACAAAACACCTAGAAGAGTGATAATGAGGAACTAAGGGTGACCGACAAAAAAAGACAGCCCTACAACAAGGGCTGTCTCTATTTTTTAGTCGTGACGTTTATAGTCTCCGTTCTTTCCACCTGTTTTTTTAATTAACATGGTTGCACCAATTACCATATCTTTGCCAGCAGCTTTGCACATATCATAAATGGTGAGTGCAGCAACTGATGCGGCAGTGAGTGCTTCCATTTCAACACCTGTCAGACCTTTTGTTCTGGCTTCGGCATGAATGACGATTTCATAGTGGTCGTTTGTTTTGTTTATTATCCATTCAAATTGAACATCTACCCCAGTTAACGGAATTGGGTGACACATTGGAATGATTGTTGAAGTGTTTTTAGCAGCCATTATGGCGGCGACTTGAGCGACTGCAAATACGTCACCTTTTTTGTTTGTTCCTTCAGAAATTTGTGCGTGGATTGCTTCATTGACAATAATAGAAGACTTCGCCACTGCAATACGTAAAGTTTCTTTTTTATCAGAGACATCAACCATTTTTGCGCGACCTTGTTGATTAAAGTGAGTGAGTTCAGACAAAATGATCATTCCTTTCGAATAACTTATGCTAAGTATACCAGAAGATAGCGAGGGATTTGTATGGTGGAAATTAGAAAGCCGATTTTAGTAAGCCGAGCTGTTGAACTTGTGATGCAAAATGCAAAGCTGTTAGCAACAGAGACTGTCACACTTGATGCAGCATATGGCCGCATTCTTGCCGAACCAATTATTGCTAAACACGATGTACCTCCTTTTAACCGCTCTCCGTATGATGGATTTGCGGTGCGTGCTGAAGATACAGTGGGTGCATCTGGAGAAAATCGAACCCCGTTTAAAGTTGTTGAAGAAATTGGGGCCGGTCATGTTGCGACGAAACAAATCGAGCAAGGGGAAGCTTATCGAATTATGACGGGCGCGGAACTTCCAGCACAAGCAGATGCCGTCGTGATGCTAGAGCAAACAGTGGAAGGGGAAGGAACGTTTACGCTTAGAAAGCCGTTTGTTGAAGGCGAAAATATTTCCTTCCAAGGCGAGGATGCTAAAGAGGGCGAGGCGTTAATTCATAAAGGGGCGCTCATTCATCCAGGAACCATTGCTTTACTCGCGACGTTTGGCTATGCGAATGTTGAAGTGGCCAAGCAACCTGTCGTTGGACTTCTTTCTACTGGGACAGAATTATTAAATGTAGACGAAGCCCTTGTACCAGGCAAAATACGTAATTCAAATGGGCCCATGATTATTGCACAACTTGAACGAATGGGGATCGGACACCAATCATATGGCATGTTGGTAGATGATTTAGATGCGTGTACAAAGACAGTAGAGCGTGCGATAGCGGAAACAGATATGCTCATTACAACTGGAGGCGTTTCGGTCGGTGATTATGATTATTTACCGGCGATATATGAACGTTTAGGTGCAAAAGTTTTATTCAATAAAGTGGCGATGCGTCCTGGAAGTGTAACGACTGTTGCTGTTCTGGGCGATAAGTTGTTGTTTGGACTGTCAGGCAATCCTTCCGCTTGTTTTACCGGGTTTGAATTGTTTACACGGCCAGCCATTCTAAGAATGATGGGTGCTGAAAATCCTTACATGCCCTATATGAAAGCAACACTAGGCGAGGACTTTACAAAACCCAATCCATTTACACGTTTTGTTCGAGCGGTATGGGAAATGGGAGAAGCAGGTCCCGTTGCAGCGCCCGCTGGATTTAATAAATCGAGTGCGGTCTCCTCTATTGCAAGAGGGAATTGCATCATTGTTTTACCTAGTGGTACCCGCGGATTTACAAAAGGAATGGAGGTCAATATCCTTCTTCTTGGCGCGGAACAAGGTGTTTCGAAATGGGCGCTATGAAGACGCTCCATATTGTAGGGTTTAAAAATAGCGGCAAGACGACACTCATTTCAAGGTGGGTTCGTTTAGTGAAAGAACTGGGTTTGACTGTAGCAGTTCTGAAGCATCATGGACATTATAGCCCGTTAGAAATGCCACAAGCTGATACAGATACCATGCAGTTTTTCAATCATCATGCAGATGTCTCTGTTGTAGCAGGCGCGGGGGCTGTTCAACTATTGATGAATCACCAACCTGATTTTAGTCGAATGAAAGACATAGCGACACTTGACCATCCAGATGTACTTTTAATCGAAGGCTATAAAGAAGAGTGCGGAGATAAAGTCGTTTTGCTGCGAAATGAGGAAGACTGGGTTGCCTTGCAAAGTATTTCGGATGTCCAACTAACTGTTGGACATATCGCGCTAGATAAGAGCATTCAACACTTTCAGTCGAGAACAGCAAAGGAATTAGACAGATGGTTTATAGACTGGGTAAAGGAGGATGACGATGAAGCCATTTGAAATCATAGAACAACCCATTGAGACACAGAAGTATGCAGACTATGTCTTGCATGCAGGGGCAGGGGCCGTCACGATTTTTACAGGAAACGTAAGAGAGTGGACGCATGGTGTCCGGACGTTATACCTGTCTTATGAAGCGTATATTCCAATGGCTGAAAAAAAGTTAGCCGAAATAGGCGGAGAAATGGAGGCACGTTGGCCCGGGGTGAAAGTCGCGATTGTTCACAGAATTGGAGAACTCAAAATTTCAGACGTCGCTGTGCTAATTGCAGTTTCTTCGCCTCATCGCAAAGCAGCTTACGAAGCAAATGAATATGCGATTGAGCGCATCAAAGAAGTCGTCCCGATTTGGAAAAAGGAAATTTGGGAAGACGGAGAAGAATGGATCGGCGCGCAAAAAAAATATCCAGGAGAAGGGAAGGATATACGTTGATAAAAGTTCACTATTTTGCAAGGCTTAGAGAATTGACTGGGAAATCGGAAGAGGTTTTGACTCACGATTCGATGACTGTAGAAGACTTGCTAAATTGGGCAGAGCTTACATACCCGGGTTTTGGTAAAGGAACGATTCATGTTGCTGTAAACGAAGAATACGCCTTGCCGACCGACGTGATTCAATCGGGTGATGTTTGTGCATTTATTCCTCCGGTGAGCGGGGGATGAAGACAATCGGGATTCTGTTGGCAGGCGGTTTATCAAGACGCTTTGGTTCGCCAAAAGCATTTGCTGAATTTGAAGGACAATTCTTTTATAAATGGGTGTTGGATGCGCTAGATCCCGTTTGTGATGAAGTGATTATTGTGACGAGGCCAGAACTGATTGAAAACTTTACTAAAGAACATACAGTGATTACGGATGTGCAGAAGTTTGCGGGACTCGGCCCGCTTGCAGGGATCCTATCTGCCATGGAATTCATGCAAGCGGGCCGCTACGTTGTGATGCCTTGCGATATGCCGTATATTGATGCGTCTGTGATTCGGACACTCCTCGCACAACACGAACATGGCGTGACAGCTGTGAAAGTGAATGAAAATTATCACCCACTCGTGTCGGTGTGGAGTTCGAAGACAACAGGTTTATTGTGTAAATCATTACAACAGAATCAGTTAAGTGTGATGAAGCTATTAGAGAAACTAGAAGTAAAATGGGTTGCAGGAAAATCACTTGTTCACAATGAAACGTATGTAT
>JARIDM010000095.1 GCA_029263945.1 Sporosarcina sp. | reverse complement strand
CAACCCACAACAATACCACCGAGTTTTTCAACAAGTTCTATCGTTGCGCCAATTGTGCCCCCAGTTGCAAGTAGATCGTCGACAATTAACACTCGTTGGCCAGGTTTAATGGCGTCACTATGAATGGTTAACGTATCAGTTCCGTATTCTAGGTCATAATTTACGTCTACAGTTTCACGCGGTAATTTACCTGGTTTACGTACGGGTGCAAAACCAATTTCTAGTGCATAGGCAACTGGACACCCAATGATAAATCCTCTAGCTTCTGGTCCAACGATTAAATCTGTATCAAGTTCTTTCGCATATTTTACAATTTCATCAGTTGCAAACTTATACGCTTTGCCATTGTCCATAATTGTTGTGATATCTTTAAACGAAATTCCCTTTTTAGGATAATCTGGCACAACCGTTACGTAGTCTTTCAGGTTCATTCTTGTTCCTCCTCGTTAATGGTTCCAAGCCTAATCTCATCGAACCAGCGCTTCAATTCATTATACGGCGCGTAAAGCAACCTTTGTTCTAACTCCATTTGGTGTTCGCGTTCCTTATACGAAGGTGCTTCTGACAGCACTCTTTTCGAAGCAGATTCAATATAGGTTAGCACACCATCTTTCATCTTAACAAATTCTAGTTCAGAAAACACCTTTGACATGAAATGGACATAATCTTTTCGCCAACCTTTATGTTTTGTGAGCGTATCTCCATTTTTTATCAGATTAAAATCCCCCCGACTTTTTAGAAAACTATAAAACCACCCAAACTGTTCTCGGGTCGGTAATCCATCAAAGTAAGTCGATTCAAAAACGTAAAAATGCGCATAAACACGCTCAGGTTGAAACGCCTGTATGACTTCTTTTAATGTGGACATTTCATTGGGAATATCTAGTAATACTAAGAAACGATTTATGGGCATGTCGGGTGCGTTATATAAATGAATGACGTTCCCGTTCATAGCAGATTGCAACTGATCAATGGTTTCTTGATGAAAAGCGAGAAACGTCGTATGTACCGTTGGGATCGAAGGAAGCCATCTAGACATTTCTTTAATGCCCCGCAAATCAAACAGTTGCCACTCATTTGACAGGATATCTTTAAGCAATAGCTGTGGTTTCTTATTGCCATTCCATTCATTCACCTGTAAATCTCCAGTAACAGATACCTTTAACCCTTGCGTAATTTCATCAGCCGTATTGCCGAATCCAAATCCAATCGTGTCAAGGGTTTGTTTATCATCTGTTAACTCTAGTTTCATGTGATTCTTAGCCGCACCGATTTTACGAACAGATTTTATGAATAAGTCTTCTAACATATAAACGGGTTTCGAAAATCCCATTCCGAATGGACGTAATGTTTCGAGGCCTTCTAAAGTAGCGATGTCAATTTCGTCTAGAGATAAAGGGACATCTATTGCAAGCTTAGGAATTAGTTGATCCGCTGTTAATACTTCTTTTGCTTGTAAATTCAAATTCGTTCGTAATTCAGTAATGTCTTTTTCAAGTAAAGTCAGCCCAGCAGCCATAGGATGTCCACCAAAATGCGGAAGGATTTTTGCATTTTTATTTAATTCCGCATACATATTAAAACCTTCGATACTTCTTGCAGATCCTTTTGCCTTACCTGTTTCAGCATCTATCGACAGTAAAATGGATGGCCTGTAGTATTTTTCAGTAATTCGAGATGCAACAATGCCGACAACCCCTGGATTCCAACCTTCTTTTGCGATTACAAATACAGACGGGATTTCATTGCCATACAGCTCATGAATCATGATTTCTGCTTCACTTGTAATTGTCGCGACAATGGCTTGTCGCTCTTTATTTAAATCATTTAGCGATTCAGCTAGTCTCATCGCTACTGTGATATCTTCCGTTTTCAATAAATCTACCGCGGGATCTGCGTCGCCTAACCGGCCTGCAGCATTCAGACGTGGTCCAATCATAAATCCAATCGACTCTTCAGTTAATTGGGCTTGTTCAGTACTCGCTAATCTAGTTAAGGCTTGAATTGCGGGTCTTTTAGACTTTCGCATAAGTTCAATTCCTTTTTTTACAAAATAACGGTTTTCTCCACGTAATGGGACTAAATCAGCAACCGTACCAATTGCAACTAGTTCTATTAAGTCCCTTTCAATTTCTCCTGTAAGGGCACACGCTAATTTAAAAGCTACACCAACGCCTGCTAGGTCTTTAAACGGGTAGTTTCCTTCTGGATGTCTTGGGTGTATCGTTGCATCTGCATCAGGCCAAGTGTCTCCTGCTTCATGGTGGTCGGTAATGATCACCTGCATTCCTAGTGTTTTAGCAAAAGCGACTTCATCAACGCCAGAGACCCCATTATCTACCGTGATAATGACGGAAGCCCCTTTCTCATACACTTCTTGGAATAAATCTTTATTCGGACCATACCCGTGTTCAAATCGATTGGGTATGGCAAAGAAAACATCCGCACCAAGTTTTTCAAGTGTAGTCATTAAAACAGTGACACTCGTCACACCGTCAGCATCATAATCTCCGTATATCGCAATTTTTTTGTTAGCAGCAATGGCTACTGTTATGATCTCAACCGCTTTTTCCATATCGTGCAGTAAAAAAGGGTCATGTAGTGCCGTTTCATCCATATGTAAAAATGAGTTTGCTTCCGCTGGATCGGTAATCCCACGAGCAACGAGTATTTTGGCATGAACTGACGGAATATGCAGCTCTTTAGATAAGTCTTCGACAATATTTTCATCTGGTCGTTCTATGGTCCATTTATTTATAGATTCAATCAAGACGTTCACATCCTCATTTTATAGTATAACGGAAGTGGTTCATATCTTAAAGAAAAGGAAAACGTTTTAGGAATGATTTTTTTACGATCCGTACGCATAAACAAATAAAAAACATTGCAACGGATAACTTCCATTTGCAATGCTTTTCATTTACTCCATTCGTTCAGCCACAACTTCCTTTTTAGGTCGATGTTTTTGTAGTTCTGCAATCTCATTTTGTTGCGCTGCAATTAACAATTCTTTTGTATTGTTGTCTTTCATAAGCTCTTTGATTTGTCGGTGTGCAAGAACTGTACGAAACGCAGCAATAATACCGCTAATGGCTGCACCAAGTAATGCCGAACCTAGAATTACGAGCACAAGTGGCCACTCCGAAGTACCAAACACATAATTAACAGGAACTGGGTCCACGTTCATAACCGAAAATAATGCAATAATAATAGCGAATAAAATCCCCAATAACCAAGTCCACTGAAACTTCATAAACGATTCCTCCCTCTTCATAAAAAAACAGGATATACATGAAGTATACCCTGTCAAACAACAATGTGAAACTTATTTAACGAAAATAACTTTCTTAAACAACAGGTTCATCAGAGCCCCATTGTTTTTTATCAGCATCTACTTTAATCTCGCCTTTTGTTTTGATTTGACGCTTCTTCAATTCAAACCAAATTTGTGCAGATATGAAGATTGAAGAATACGTTCCTGCTAGTAGACCGATTAATAATGCAATCGCAAAGTTTTGAATAGATGAAGCACCGAGCACCATTAACGCAACAACCACAAATATAACTGTTAACACTGTATTGACAGAACGCCCAAGTGTTTGACGGAGTGACTTGTTAACGATTTCTGCAAGTTCATGTTCATCTTTGATTGTTCCACGTGCTTTCATATTTTCACGTATGCGGTCAAAAGTTACGATTGTATCGTTAATGGAATAACCAATAATGGTTAAGACCGCCGCAACGAATGTAATTTCAACTTCAAGACGGAAAATACTAAAGATCGCAATCATAAAGAATGCATCATGAAGTAAGCCGAGAACTGAAGCAACACCCATTCTCCATTCAAAACGGAAGGCCACATAAATAATAATCCCAAGAGCTGCGAATATAAGTGCTTTCACTGCATTTTGGATTAATTCTTTTCCAACAGTAGATGATACAGCACTAATATTTGGTTCAGAACCATACTTTTCTGCAAGTTGCGTTTTTAATTGTGTAATTTCTTCTTGTTTAAACTCATCCTTATATCGAATGACACCAATGTTCTTCTCATCCCCAGAGATGACAATATCAGATGAAGGATAGTCAATTGACTCAAAATAAGTTTCTATTTCTTCAGTTGTAAGGGCATTTTCTGCAAGTACCTCTACACGTGTACCACTTGAGAAGTCAATCCCAAGGTTAAGTTTAAAAATGCCTAACGTAATTGCCCCAACGAGTAATAGAACGATTGAAATTGAGAAATACCGTTTTCTTGTCTTCACAAAGTCAAAACGATCAAACTTCGTCGAAAGTTCAAGTGTTTCTATTTTTTCTTCTGGTGCATGTAATTGTTTTTTATTTAGTCCAAATAGACCTGGTTTACCATCTAGGATACCGCTGTGTACCAGTAATCCTAATAGTAAACGTGAACCCCATACAGCCGTTAAGAAACTGACAAGAATACTAATGATGAGCATCATTGCAAACCCTTTTACCGAGCTTGTCCCGAAACTAAAGAGGACAACTGCTGCTAATAAAGTAGTAACGTTTGCATCTAAAATTGCTGTGAAAGAGGATTTCGCACCCGAATCAAAAGCAACTTTAACTGATTTACCAACACGTAATTCTTCTCTTATCCTCTCATACATAAGGATGTTTGCATCGACTGCCATCCCAACCCCAAGCATGAGTGCGGCTATTCCAGGAAGCGTGAGGACCCCGTTAATCAGTGTAAAGACAAGCATGATAAGGAATATGTAAACCGATAGAGTGACAGCTGCTACAAAGCCTGGTATGCGGTAGTAAATCATCATGAATATTAACACGAATGAAATACCAACAATTCCTGCAAAAATTGTCTTGTCTAGCGCTTGTTCACCAAATTGTGCCCCAACAGAGGTAGAGTAGATCTCTTCCAAGTGAACAGGCAAAGCCCCTGCATTGAGGACTTCTGAAAGCTCTTTTGTTTCTTTCGGATCAAATGAACCTGAAATTTCAACATTTGACGAATTAATTGTTTGGCTAACACGAGGCGCAGAAACAAAACCTGGTTCTGGTTTTAAGAGTTCTTCTTGATAGGAAGAAACGCCTTCTTCAAAATCTAGCCAAATGACAAGTACATTGTTCGGTTGTGGAATGCGTGACAGTTCACTCGTTACTTCACCAAATTTATTCGGATCTTTCATTTCTAACGTAACAACAGGGTTTCCGTTTTGTCCAAAGTCAGCCTTCGCTTTGCCTTCTTTCAAATCATTTCCATCAAGGATTAAGTTATCTTCATAATCTCTAAAGGTAAGATTTGCTTGTGTAGAAAGTAATTTACGCGCTGCTTCTTGGTCTTCAACCCCAGCAAGTTGTACGCGGATTCGATTGCCTGACTCGACTTGGATATTAGGT
>JARIDM010000091.1 GCA_029263945.1 Sporosarcina sp. | reverse complement strand
CATGAAAACTTAGAGCTACTATGGGATGAACATAAAAGATCGTTGAATCCAGAACAGTATCCAGTCGATTTAAGCCAAAAATGTTGGGATAATAAAATGCGAAATATCCAAGAGGTACAGGAAATGGTGGAAGCGTTTATTTACAAGGAGTGAATCAAATGAAAACACTACAAGCGCAAATTATCAAAGAGCTAAAGGTGAAACCAATAATTGATGCGAAAGAAGAGATACGCAAGTCCGTTGACTTCATGAAGGCATATGCTAAAAAGCATTCCTTTTTAAGTGGTTTTGTTCTTGGTATTTCAGGTGGGCAGGATTCTACACTTGTCGGTAAGCTCGCGCAAATTGCGGTAAATGAATTAAACGAAGAAGAAAATACAGATCGCTACCAGTTTATTGCTGTCCGACTTCCATACGGTACGCAATTTGATGAGCAAGATTGTCAAGATGCGCTAGATTTTATACATCCGTCAAAAGTGTATACGGTTAATATTAAAGAAGCTGTTGATGCAAGTGAGCGTGCACTGACGGAAATCGGTATTTTACTTTCTGATTACGCAAAAGGAAATGAAAAAGCACGCGAGCGGATGAAAGTTCAATACTCTATTGCAGCGATGCATCATTGCGTCGTACTTGGCAGTGATCATGCCGCAGAAAGCATCACTGGTTTCTATACAAAGTTCGGAGATGGCGGCGCAGACCTCATGCCAATTTACCGGCTAAATAAAAGGCAAGGTCAAGAATTATTACGTGAACTAGATTGTCCAGCGCACCTTTATATGAAAGTGCCGACTGCTGATTTAGAAGAAGAAAAACCAGCACTTCCTGATGAAATCGCACTAGGAGTGAGCTACGATGCGATAGATGATTATTTAGAAGGGCAAATGGTTTCTATAGAGGCGCGGCAAAGAATTGAAAGTCATTTCCTTCGTTCAGCGCATAAGCGCCATCTGCCGATTACGATATTTGATGATTTTTGGAAGTAAAATAACGATTCATTCCTATAGCTAAATTAGGAGTGAGTCGTTTTTTGTTGATCAGGGCGTATTTTAACTGAGTCGTCTGTAATGTCTAGGTTGTCGGGCATACGGTTATCCTGTACGATAAAGAGGAATTTATAATGTTCAGTAAATGATTGAGGAGGTATTTTATGCAACATCAGCGCATGATTGAAGCAATCTTAACTAATGTGGATCAAGTAATGATTGGAAAAAGAGAAATTACGACACTAAGCATCACTGCATTACTTGCAGGCGGACACGTCTTATTAGAGGATGTACCAGGTGTTGGGAAAACAATGATGGTCAAAGCGTTAGCCAAATCGATTGGTGCAGATTTTAAGCGTATACAATTTACGCCAGATCTGTTGCCATCTGATGTTTTAGGTGTCTCTATTTATAATCCAAGAGAGATGGTATTTGAATTTCGTCCAGGCCCAATTATGGGCAATATCATACTTGCAGATGAAATAAATCGTACATCCCCAAAAACACAATCTGCATTGCTAGAAGCGATGGAAGAGTCTTCGGTCACGATTGACGGAGAAACAATGAAACTTGGCCGTCCTTTTTTTGTGATGGCGACACAAAACCCGATTGAATATGAAGGTACATATCCATTACCAGAAGCTCAGTTAGATCGTTTTTTATTTAAATTGAAGATGGGTTATCCAAGTGCAAAACAAGAGATTGAAGTATTGAGTCGTGCGGAGAAAGGTACGCCACTGGAGCACTTAAAGCCAGTCATTTCGTTAGAGGATTTACAACAATTACAAAGTGCAGTGAAAGAAGTCATTGTGAGTGATACGGTTAAATCATATATCGTGCGCTGCGCTGCAGAAACAAGAGACCATCCATACATTTATCTCGGCGTCAGTCCGCGTGGTTCGTTAGCGCTGATGAAAGCTTGCCAGGCTTATGCACTTGTACAAGGGAAAGCATATGTTACACCAGATGACGTGCAATATTTAACCCCATTTGTCTTTAAACATCGTATGATTTTACGTTCAGAAGCTAAATATGAAGGCATTACAACGGAAGAAATTATTGAACGAATTTTAACGAAGGTTGACGTGCCGATTAATCGGGTTTCTTCGTGATGTTGAAAATCCGTCAAATCGTCACGAGTGTCAGTCGTTTTGTATTTGTTTGGTTCATTCTTATTTCTGCTTTTGTATTTGCTATGTTTCAAGGTGGGGTTGTAAGTTGGACAATATTTTATGCCATTTTACCATTTGTATTTTATTCCACGCTCCTATTTTTCTATCCAATGTCAGCGATTACAGTGCAACGGACGCTTCAATCATCGACTCTTCAAAGTGGAGAGAAATTAAAAGTTAGGCTTCTGCTAAAAAGAAAATTTCGTTTTCCACTTTTGTATATGGTGGTTCAGGAGGATTTCGGTAGCAATAGCGTTCTAAAAGAGAAAGGCGAATTAAAAAAAATATTGAATGTTGGCATGAGAAAAGAAATGATATGGAATTATGAGCTTTCAGAAATGCCAAGAGGCGAACATGTCCTGGGCGGGGTTAAGATTGAGGTCATGGATTTTTTTGGGTGGATGAAGAAAACGCACTTCATTCCAGTGACAAATAAGATTGTCGTTTATCCAAAAACAATCCCGATTGACTATGTGGCAACAGAATCACACTACGAACTTGGATCGGCAATAGTGCCCTATCCTATTGTTGCAGATACAACCATCGCGGCTGGGATTCGTGACTATCAGTCTGGCGATCGTATGTCTTGGATTCACTGGAAATCTTTTGCACGCACACAAACATTAATGACCAAAGAGTTTGAGAATCGACGTTCACAAGATATCAGTATTGTTTTTGATAGACAATCATCTGATGCATTTGAAGAACGAGTTGAATTTGCAGCTTCGATCGTACAAGAAGCATTAAGACGAAAAGTAAGTATTAATTTTATATCGCTTGGCATAGAGCCGATTGTTTTTCATGCGATCCAAGCAGAAGCTGAATATAAAGAAGTTTTTACTCATTTAGCGAGTGTTATGCCAGATGAACAACGATCGTTCATCCAAGTAAAAGAAAACGTTGAACAGGTCGGTAGTTTACTTCTACTTACAAGCAATCCTGATTGGTCCTTACTTAAAGTGATGCGCACACAAGTACAACATGATCGACAGTTGATTTGTTTTGTCATACTAAGCGATGAACACGCGCTCCGTGGGAAAATCGCATCTGACATTTCATTTGCAAGGTCGAAGGGAATCATTATTCGAACCTTAACGAGGGCGCATTTTGCAAAGGCGTTTAGGGAGGTGGCCCATTCATGAAGGAAGTAAAAATGAACAAAGGGCTGTTGGTGTTATTGTATAGCATGGCCTTTCTCTTGCTCAGGGAATGGTTGTTACCTGTTATTGAACTCACTGAAACGAACTTTATCACGCTATTTTTATTGTTTATTGTGTTCGCATTTTTCTTATCCGTTATGGATGCAAAATGGTGGCTGTCCGTTCCACTCAAAATACTTTATATTTCCTGGGCTACATTATATATCTACAGTGGAGAACGCTTGGTGACGTTGAAGTCTGTGGTCAATATTACACATAACCTTCGCGCAAATATCCCGATTCTCTTAGCGGGGGATTGGCAAGATATTACGAATCCACTGCGTACACTTCTATTTTTCGTCCTCCTTTGGATGTTGACTTACTTAGTCCGCTATTGGATTGAAGTAAGAAAAAGTATTTTTCTATTATTTGTCTTCACAGTCGTTTTTATTGCAATTATTGATACCTTTAGTCATTACACGGCCTCGGATTCAATTTTCAGGGTGATGGTTGTTGGACTTTTGGCGCTGGGCCTGCTTACAATTTTGAAAATGGCCGCTCGACATCAGATCCGCTTATCCTCTCGTATGCTTGTCCCTATGATGGTCCCGCTTGTGATGATTATTGTCGTAAGTAGTGTATTTGCGGTAATGCTACCAAAAGCAGATCC
>JARIDM010000086.1 GCA_029263945.1 Sporosarcina sp. | reverse complement strand
ATCGCACGTCAACCAGAAGCACGCGGTGTTCTTCAAACAAACATGTTCATTGGTGTAGCACTTGTTGAAGTTGTTCCGATTTTCGCAGCAGTAATCGCGTTTATCGTAATGAACCAATAATTATATGAAATAAGGAGAGGAATTTACTACTATTCCTCTTTTTTGAAGTCTTGTGTTCGTATTTGTAAAGTGAAAACGTATATATTTAGTCCATATATGAAAGAGTCTTGTGCTCTTGAAGGGAGTGAACAATCGTGTTTTTGGATACCTTCGTCCTCTTGGCAGCAAATGCAGCCGATGCAGGATTTTTAGCTAAACTTAACGGCGATTTAAACCTTGGTGACATTATTGTAACTGTCCTGTTATTCCTAATCCTTATGGTTCTCCTAAAGAAATATGCTTGGGGACCACTTATGGGTGTAATGGATGAACGTGCACAAATGGTTGCAAATGAAATCGATCAGGCAGAAAAAAGTCGTATTGAATCAAAAGAACTTCTTGAAGAACAACGTAACCTATTAAAAGAGGCACGCAATGACGCGCAAGCGATTGTTGAGAATGCCCGTGAACAAGGTGAAACTCAGCGAGAAGATATTATTAAAGCCGCACGCACAGAAGTGGCTCGTTTTAAAGAATCAGCAACACTTGAAATTGCCTCTGAAAGAGAAAAGGCAGTTCAGGCAGTCCGTGAAGAATTCGTATCACTCTCTGTTCTTGCAGCGTCTAAAGTACTCGGAAAAGAAATTTCTGAAGAAGACAACCGCGCATTAATTGAAGAGACGATTGCGAAGGCAGGCGATGGACAATGAGTAAAACAGTAGTGTCAAAGCGTTACGGTCTAGCTTTGTTTGAGTTAGCACAAGAGAAAGGTCAAGTTGACGTCATTCAACAAGAACTACTTGAAGTCAAAAAAGTATTTGAACAAAATATGGACCTTGAACTTTTGCTCGACAATCCAAAGCTCGCAATGGCTAAAAAGAAAGAACTACTTGCAACTTTGTTCCAGGAAGCGCACATACTCATTCAGAACACTTTGTTTATCATGCTTGAAAAGCATCGTATTGGAGAAATTCTTCATACAATTGAGGAGTTTATTGAATATGCAAACGAAGCTACTGGTGTCGCACCTGCAAAAGTATTTTCAACACGAATACTCACAGCAGAAGAACTGCAAGGTATTTCAACTCGATTTGCAGCAAAAGTCGACAGAACTTCATTGCAAATCGAAAACATTGTTGACCCAACCTTAATTGGTGGCATACGTGTTCAAATCGGAAATCATATTTATGATGGAAGCTTGAGCGGAAAACTAGAACGTATGCAACGGGATATTATCGGATTATAAATTTGAAATTTGAGGGGTGACATACATGAGCATCAAAGCTGAAGAAATCAGCGTTCTATTAAAAAAACAGATTGAAAATTATCAATCTGAAATGGAAGTAAGCGACGTTGGTACAGTCATCACAATCGGTGACGGTATCGCACGTGCTCATGGCCTCGACAACGTCATGGCTGGAGAACTTTTAGAGTTCTCTACTGGTGTCGTAGGTATGGCGCAAAACTTGGAAGAAAATAACGTAGGTATTATCATCCTTGGCCCATACACAGACATTAAAGAAGGCGATGAAGTTCGTCGTACAGGTCGTATTATGGAAGTTCCAGTCGGAGAAGAACTGCTCGGACGCGTTGTAAACTCGTTAGGACAACCCGTTGATGGGCTAGGTCCAATCGCAACAACAAAAACACGTCCAATTGAAAGCCCTGCACAAGGGGTTATGGCACGTAAATCTGTTCACGAACCACTTCAAACAGGTATTAAAGCAATTGATGCACTTGTACCGATTGGCCGTGGACAACGTGAACTGATTATCGGAGACCGTCAAACAGGTAAGACGACTGTTGCCATCGATACAATCTTGAACCAAGCGGACCAAGATATGATTTGTATTTATGTTGCAATTGGTCAAAAAGAGTCAACAGTGCGCGGCGTAGTTGAAACACTTCGTAAAAATGGCGCATTAGAATACACAATCGTCGTGACAGCTTCGGCATCACAACCTTCTCCACTTCTATACTTAGCACCTTATACAGGAATTACGATGGCAGAAGAATTTATGTTCGACGGCAAGCACGTACTCATTGTTTATGATGACCTATCTAAACAAGCTGCAGCTTACCGTGAACTGTCGTTACTACTTCGTCGTCCTCCAGGTCGTGAAGCATACCCAGGTGATGTATTCTACTTGCACTCACGTCTATTAGAACGTGCAGCGAAGTTAAATGACTCACTCGGTGGCGGTTCAATTACTGCACTTCCATTCGTTGAAACACAAGCAGGAGATATCTCCGCTTATATTCCAACAAACGTAATTTCAATTACAGATGGACAAATTTTCTTACAATCTGACTTATTCTTCTCAGGTGTACGTCCAGCAATTAACGCAGGTCTTTCAGTTTCGCGTGTTGGTGGTTCAGCACAAATTAAAGCAATGAAGAAAGTTGCGGGTACGCTTCGTCTTGACTTAGCTGCATACCGTGAACTTGAAGCATTCTCTCAATTTGGATCTGACCTCGACGCTGCAACACAAGCAAGACTTGACCGCGGGATTCGTACAGTTGAAATTCTTAAGCAAGATTTAAATAAACCTGTACCGGTTGAAATTCAAGTCGTTGCACTTTACGCACTTACACGTGGGTTCTTAGACAAAATACCTGTCAAAGATATTCTTCGTTTTGAGTCTGAAATTGCAAAATGGCTTCAATCTAACCACACGAATGTTTTAGAGCATATTCGCACAACGAAAGATCTTCCAACGGATGAAGCGATGGCAGATGCTATCGAGGAATTCACGAAGACATTCGCTGTTTCTGAGTAATCATTTAAAACAAAAAAGGTGGTGAATGACCAATGGGATCATTACGCGAAATAGAAAACCGTATAAACTCTACCAAAAAGACAAGTCAGATTACAAGAGCGATGCAAATGGTATCTGCTTCTAAACTAACGCGTGCAGAATTAGCTGCTAAATCATTTGTTCCTTACATGGATAAAATCCAAGAGGTAACACATGCCATTGCAGCGGGTACTTCTGAAGAGCATCCAATGCTCGTAAGCCGACCAGTTAAGAAGACAGCATATGTTGTGATCACAGCTGACCGTGGACTTTGTGGAGGTTACAACAGTAATATCATACGATCCGTTTCTAATGCAATCGCAAAACGCCATAAATCAAAAGATGAAGTAGTTCTTTTCACAATTGGACGAAAAGGCTATGAGTTTTTTGCAAATCGTGGCTATGAAATCGTCGATAACGTGATTGGGTTATCTGATCACCCAACATTTGTTGAAGTTAAAGACATTGCACAAAAAGCCGTCGCTATGTTCGCTGATGGTACATATGATGAAGTTTATATGTACTACACCCATTACATTAACGTCATTTCCAAGGAAGTTACAGAACAAAAAGTACTTCCACTAACGGACATCGCACAAAAAGAATCGAATTCTTCATATGAATTTGAACCTTCAGCTGAAGCAATTTTAGAAGTACTTCTTCCGCAATATGCAGAAAGTCTAATCTTTGGTGCGTTGCTTGAAAGTAAAGCAAGTGAACATGCTTCAAGTATGACAGCAATGCAAAGTGCAACTGACAACGCAGGGGAGTTAATTGATTCACTTACGCTTCAATTTAACCGTGCACGTCAAGCGGCAATTACACAAGAAATTACAGAAATCATAGGCGGCGTAGCTGCACTTGAGTAAGAAAAATCGGTCTTCGATTTTTCCGTTCCAAAAAAGTCGGTACTTGGACTTTTTCGAACTTGGAACAATCAAAAGAAAAATCGGTCTTCGATTTTTTATCATAGTTAGGGGAAATCGCTAGTTAATTTCCCACGTATCGTTAGACAGGAGGAAACATAATGAGCAAAGGACACATTCTTCAAGTAATGGGTCCAGTTGTAGACGTAAAGTTTGCGAACGGTCAATTGCCAGAAATTTATAACGCATTGACTGTTACAATCGATCGTCCGAACGGAGAGTTAGAAGTCCTAACTTTAGAAGTCGCACTGCATCTTGGTGATGACGCGGTTCGTACGATTGCGATGTCTTCAACTGATGGACTTAAACGTGGAGCTGAAGTGGTAGACCAAGGTGCTGCAATTTCCGTACCTGTTGGTAACCTTACACTAGGTCGTGTATTTAACGTTCTAGGTGATGTAATTGATGAAGGGGAAGAAATTCCAGCTACAGAACAACGTGATCCAATTCACCGTTTAGCACCTGTATTCGAAGATCTTTCAACTTCAGTTGAAATTCTTGAAACAGGAATTAAAGTAGTAGACTTATTAGCCCCTTATATTAAAGGTGGTAAAATCGGACTCTTCGGTGGTGCGGGTGTTGGTAAAACAGTACTCATTCAGGAACTGATTAACAACATTGCACTTGAACACGGCGGTATCTCTGTATTCGCAGGTGTTGGAGAACGTACACGTGAAGGAAATGACTTGTACTGGGAAATGACAGATTCTGGTGTTATTAAAAACACTGCAATGGTCTTCGGTCAAATGAACGAACCCCCAGGTGCACGTATGCGTGTTGCATTAACTGGACTTACAATGGCAGAGCATTTCCGTGACGAACAAGGCGCGGATGTTCTATTATTCATTGACAACATTTACCGTTATACACAAGCAGGTTCTGAGGTTTCGGCACTTCTAGGTCGTATGCCTTCAGCTGTTGGTTACCAACCAACACTTGCAACGGAAATGGGTCTTTTACAAGAGCGTATTACATCAACAAACAAAGAATCCGTAACATCTATCCAAGCGATTTATGTTCCAGCGGATGACTATACAGACCCAGCACCAGCGACGACGTTTGCTCACTTAGACGCAACGACGAACCTGGAGCGTAAACTTTCTGAAATGGGTATTTACCCAGCAGTTGACCCACTTGCTTCAAGTTCACGTGCACTGAGCCCAGAAATTGTTGGCGAAGAGCATTATGCTGTAGCGCGTGAGGTTCAACAAACGCTTCAACGTTATGATGAGCTCCAAGATATTATCGCAATCCTAGGTATGGATGAATTAAGTGAAGATGACAAGCTTGTCGTTGGACGTGCACGTCGTATTCAATTCTTCCTATCTCAAAATTTCCACGTTGCTGAACAATTTACAGGTCAAAAAGGATCTTATGTTCCAGTTGCTGAAACGGTAAAAGGATTTAAAGATATTCTTGCAGGAACTTATGATCATTTACCAGAAGATGCATTCCGTCTTGTTGGACGTATTGAAGATGTTATTGCAAAAGCAAAATCTATGGGTGTTGAGGCGTAATTTAATTGGAAAGGATTTTCTGACCGATTAAAGGAAGCCTCCGGCGGATGTCATAGATTTTTTTAGGAATACACTTGAACTTGTTTCGAGAAAAATCTTGGCGCATTTACGCCGACCAGGAGGGGAAAAAATGAAGACATTTAAAGTCAATATCGTCACTCCCGATGGCCCTGTACTTGAAGATGAAGCGAATATGGTTATCGCAACGACTGAGGCAGGAGAAATTGGTGTTCTTCCCGGTCATATCGCGATGGTTGCACCGCTTCAAATCGGTGGGCTTCGCATTAAAAAAGGTGAAACAACAAAAGTGATTGCCGTTAACAGTGGTTTTATGGAAGTGCGTCCAGATATCGTAACGATTCTTGCACAAAGTGCGGAAAAAGCAGAAACGATTGACTTGGCACGTGCTAAAATTGCAGAAAAACGAGCAAAAGCGAAGTTAGCACAAGAAAAAAACAAACTCGAGCTGCAACTTGCTGAGCTTGAATTGAAACGTGCGATTAACAGAATTCGAGTAAGCGAAGGTAGAATATAAAATTTTTACCGACGTGGACTAAACCAGTAATGCGTCATTTAAACGGACAGGGGAACTAACATCTTCTGTCCGCTTTTTAAAAAAGGAGGTAGTTGTGTGGATAGTCTATTTGGTTATAATCCACTGCTTGCGATTATTTCCCATGTGTTTTTTATCGGTGTTTCTTTTTATGCGCTACAAGCGTTAATTCCAGCGAAAGTTATACGGAAAAACCATGTGTTTCAATCGCAAATTTTATATATTTTTTTGAGTATTATGATCGGTTCATCCGTATCAAATTTCTTTCTTGAGCTATCCTATTGGTCAGGAAGATTGACAACTTTTTTTAGTTGAAATCATAACGATTTCCTTTAACGATTACTTGTTATCGCCATATGTATAATTAGCCTATCAGTAAATCCTATACCTATGGCGATGGTAAGTAACCATTAAAAACTGATTGATGTTTTCATTTCTCAATAAAGGGAATGACATATTAGAATGTAAATTCACTGCTTGTCCAACGACACCAAAAGCTAAGTGAGTACATACGATAGACTACATCTCAGGTAACTAAATTGGTCGTAATTGCCTTGTGAAATTTAGAGAAAATGTTATAATTAGATAAGTTTTTCAACATAAAAAAATTCAACATATAACTGAACGATTGAACTTTTTTCTTTGGATACAACTTAGAGTCGGAGGGGCTACTAAATGGATAAGATTATTATAAATGGTGGGCATCGCTTAAAAGGGAATGTTCGTGTCGAGGGTGCAAAGAACGCAGTTTTACCAGTACTTGCTGCTGCATTACTTGCATCTGAAGGCCACAATATTATTAAAAATGTTCCGAACTTATCAGACGTTGGAACAATAAGTGAAGTGTTAAAAAGTTTACATGCAAAAGTTGAAGCAAATTCAGAAGAAAATCAGGTGCTAATTGACTCCACAGCAAAGTTAGCAGACGAAGCCCAATTTGAATACGTACGTAAAATGAGGGCGTCCATTCTTGTCATGGGGCCAATTTTAGCGCGTAATGGTTTCGCACGTGTTGCGTTACCGGGTGGATGTGCAATTGGATCACGTCCAATTGAGCTACACTTAAAAGGTTTCGAAGCGATGGGTGCAGAGATTTCATTTGGTCATGGCTATGTGGAAGCGAAAGCTGAGAACGGGTTAACTGGCGCTAAAATCTACTTGGATTTCCCAAGTGTCGGTGCGACAGAAAATATTATGACAGCTGCAGCACTTGCAAAAGGAACGACAATTATTGAAAATGCTGCAAAAGAACCAGAAATAGTTAACTTAGCCAACTTCATTAATGCAATGGGTGGAAAAGTTGTTGGTGCTGGAACGGATGTAATCCGTATTGAAGGTGTCTTGAAATTATATGGTACAACACATCACATTATTCCAGATCGCATCGAAACAGGTACCTTCATGATTGCTGCTGCAATTACAGGTGGCGACGTTGTCATTGAAAATGCGGTTCCTGAGCATAATGCCGCGCTTATTTCGAAAATGGAAGAAATGGGTGTAATCATTACAAAGTTAGAAGAAGGCATTCAAGTTCAGGCTGCATACCCACTGAAATCAGTGGATTTAAAAACAATGCCACATCCTGGCTTCCCAACAGATATGCAGTCTCAAATGATGGCACTTATGCTAACAGCTACAGGCACAGGGGTTTTAACAGAGACCGTTTTTGAAAACCGCTTTATGCACGTAGAAGAATTCCGTCGCATGAATGGCGCTGTTAAAATTGAAGGAAAATCAGTTATTTTAGAAGGCCCATCTGATTTACAAGGTGCTGAAGTGGCTGCGACAGATTTACGTGCAGCCGCTGCGCTTATCCTTGCAGGTCTTGCTGCTGAAGGCGTTACACGCGTAACAGAACTTGCACACCTAGACCGTGGTTATGTAGATTTCCATAAAAAGCTTGAAGCATTAGGTGCAGACATTGTGCGTGTTTCACCTGAAAAAAAAGAAGAACGAAAAGTACAACTCGTCTGATTAAATAAGGTTGAGAAAGACGTGATTTCATTCTAAATTGAATGAAATCACGTTTTTTTGTGGTCATTGTTGTCCTCGAATTGCTTTATCAGCACATTTGGGGTGCTTATCAGCAAAAAAGGACCTTTCACCCACACAAAGCACAGCTCACATTTTACCAACATCAAAAAAAGCAGGTATAAATCTACCCCGATTTCATATGATTCACTATGAGAAAATTATGGATCACACTTATAGGCGTTGTACTACTTTTGTTTTTCATTCCTTTATTGCTGTTTCGTGAATCAGCCATAAGCACGCATGAGGATGAGCAAGATGAACAACTTACGAACTGCCCGTTTGAAATCTCTGTCAATGGATTGGACGAGCCTTTACAACTAGAAGCATATGTGAAAGGTGTCGTTGCGGCAGAAATGCCAGCAACTTTTCAAAAGGAGGCATTGAAAGCACAAGCAATTGCTGCTCGGACATTCGCCCTGCGAACAACGGACAAAGGGAAAAAGCCAATCGCCGCGGACGTGACTGCCCAAGTGTTTTACACAGAGGCAGAACGCAAGAAAAATTGGGGAAAAGAGTTTTCGAAAAAAGAAATGAAAATAAGTGAAGCAGTAGATGCGACTGCGGGCGAAATAATTATCTACGGTGACGAACTCATTTCTGCCATGTTTTTTTCAACTTCCAATGGAAAAACAGAAACTGCACAAAATTTTAGTGGCAATGACATTCCCTATTTGCAAAGTGTAGAAAGTGAAGGAGAAGCTAGTGTGGCACCTACTTATGAAACGAAAACAGATATTACACTCGCCGATTGGAATGCGTCAATGGGAAGCAACTGGACGCCTGCAATGTTCGAGGACCTTCAACTCATTCGGAATGCTACTGGGCGCGTACAGAAGCTTGTGACCACTGGTTTTGAAAAAAGTGGCAGAGAGATGCGCGAAATTCTTGGCCTCCGTTCTACAGATTTTGATATCGCTTATGATATGACGAATGACTTAATTCTCGTGAAAACAGTTGGGTATGGTCACGGTGTAGGCATGAGTCAATACGGTGCTGAAGCATTAGCAGCAAAAGGTTGGACGGCTGAAAAAATTATTCAACACTACTATACTGGCACGAAAATAAAAAAAATATTAATTAATGACCCAGAATGTTTAAAAACACCTTAACTTGCAGACAATAGCAAGTGAGGTGATGACTATGCGAGAAGAAAAACCAAAAGCTCCTTCTCAAAAAAATAAGCAAATTCAAAAGAAGAAATGGTTTTGGCCAGCAATCTATTCAAGTGTCGCAATTGTTTTTGTCGGTATGGTTTGGGGATATAGCGCATTTATGAAGGATAACGTCCCAGGAATGGCCGATGGTACAATGGGTAGTGGAAAAGATGAGGCGCCAATCATTGAAACGAACGCACCAAAGGAAGTACTTAAATATCCGTTTGCGGAGGAACTTCTTGATGAAGTCGCTATTTTACAGAGCTACTATGATACAGAGGCAGACGAGTCTGTACGTGAAAAATCTTTGCTCGTTTTCAACCAAACTTTCACGACAAATACGGGGGTATCAATCTCCATTGACGATCAACCCTTTGAAGTAATTGCTTCGATGAGTGGGGAAGTTGAAGAAGTAATTACAGATGTGTTTCAAGGTGATGAAGTGGTCGTCTCACACGCAGGCGGGATGAAAACAGTGTATAGTTCGCTGACGGGCGTGCTCGTTAAAAAAGGCGATGAAGTCTCACAAGGTCAACCCCTTGCAATGACTGTCGCAAATGAGTGGAATCCGAGTGCGGGGGTTCACCTGCACTTTAAAGTACTTGTGGATGACGAAACCGTTAATCCAGCTGCCTATTTAGGCTTTTAGAAAACCTTCATGATGAAGGTGTCTTAAATTGATGTAACCTTTAACGGCATAACGCCTCTTTCTGTCGCATAGAATGAAAAAAGATTCTAAGCTGACAGGAAGGAAGAGGGCGTGCACGAGCAAATACGGAGGCGTTGCGTGCGCCTCGGAGAACTATTGCTTGAAACTGAAGTTACGGTAAGAGTTCTTGCGAAAGCGACAGGCTACTCTAAAAGTACGGTACACAAAGACTTGACGGAACGTTTACCTCATGTGGATGCGTCTCTGTCAGAGGAAGTTGCTAAAATTCTCGCTTACCATAAATCAGTCAGACATTTGCGAGGCGGCGAAGCAACAAGGATTAAATGGATTAATGAAACAAACAAAAATGAAACTGAACAATTGAGCAAGAAGTAGAGCGGATTCGCGAGGGAAATGCGAACCGCTTTTTTCGTGTTTAAAATTCTGAATTGTTTTGTAGAACGAAGGACTTAAAGGAGAGGGCAATTTAATTATAAATGTCATTCTAAAGACATTTGTTAAAATAGTCCTTTCGTATATTCATTTTAGTTAAACTATGGTAAAATGTATGATTAAGAGCATTTATTTTATAAAATAGCCAATGTACGAGTTGGAAGGGGAAACGGGAATCATGTTTGCAAAAGATATTGGAATTGACCTTGGCACAGCTAACGTTCTTATTCATATAAAAGGTCAAGGGATCGTGCTTAATGAGCCATCTGTTGTAGCCGTTGAAAAAAGTACAAAGAAGGTATTAGCTGTAGGGGAAGAAGCTTGGTTAATGGTGGGAAGAACCCCAGGAAACATTGTCGCGATTCGTCCAATGAAAGATGGCGTTATCGCTGACTTTGATATTACTGAAGCAATGTTGACGCACTTTTTAACGAAGTTAAATGCCAAGGGATTCATGTCTAAACCACGCATTCTCATCTGCTGTCCAACACATATAACGAGTGTAGAACAGAAAGCAATTAGACAAGCTGCAGAGAAATCTGGCGGTAAGAAAATTTATCTTGAAGAAGAACCTAAAGTTGCTGCAATTGGTGCAGGAATGGACATCTTCCAACCAAGCGGCAATATGGTCATTGACATAGGCGGTGGAACGACGGATGTCGCTGTTTTATCAATGGGAGATATCGTCACCTCCGAATCGCTAAATATTGCAGGCAATACATTTGATTATGAAATTATTCAATATATAAAACAAACACATAAATTACTCATTGGAGAACGTACTGCTGAAACAATAAAAGTAAATGTAAGTACTGTTTTTCCAGGCTCAAGACACGAGCAATTAGATATACGCGGGCGCGACATGGTGTCAGGACTGCCACGTACGATTACGATAAAATCTGACGAAATCGAAACTGCGCTTCGTGAAACGGTAAACTTTATTGTCCAGGCAGCAAAAAATGTATTAGAGAAAACACCACCTGAACTCTCAGCAGATATTATTGACCGTGGTGTATTCTTAACTGGTGGTGGCGCCTTAATGCACGGGCTTGACCAACTACTAGCAGAAGAATTAAAGGTACCTGTATTCATCTCGGAAAATCCGTTAGATTGTGTCGCAATGGGCACGGGTGTCCTACTCGAAAACTTAAGCAAAGCCTCAGATCGATAAAACGTTAGGGAGTTGAAGATATGTTTCGTGGTTTTTATACAGTTGCAACTGGAATGATTGCACAACAAAGAAGAACTGAAATGTTAACGAATAACATGGCAAACGCAAATACGCCTGGTTTTAAGGCTGAACAGTCATCCATTCGATCATTTCCAGAAATGTACATGGCAAACATTAAGAAAACACATGTACCAACGGAAGACGGATTTACGATGAACGGATTGTCTCCTTTAGGTCCGATATCAACAGGCGTTTATATGCAAGAAACAATGCCTTTATTTACACAGGGACAATTATTAAACACAGAATTAACGACAGACGTTGCCCTTATTAACGGGAATTTACCTGTCAACGCGCAAACAGGCCATCCTGGCGCACTCTTCTTCACATTAGAAAATGAAGAGGGCGGCGAAATGTATACAAGAAATGGAAACTTTGCAATAGATGCGGATGGATTTTTAACAAATCCTTCTGGCTATTATGTATTAGATACAAATGGCAATCGAATTGAACTTGAGAATGATAACTTTGAGATAACCGAAGCAGGCGTTATAATGGAAGGCAACAATGCAGTCGCCACACTCGGAATTTCATTTGCAGCAGACATTGAAGTACTCATGAAGCAAGGTGACGGTCTATTTGTGACAGCAAATGGCGAGAACTTAGTTGCAGCAGACGGTGCACAAGGCGTAAGCTATTCAATGCAGCAAGGATATGTGGAAGGTTCTAACGTAGATGCATCCAAGTCAATGACAGAAATGTTGACTGCTTATCGCGCCTTCGAAGCCAATCAGAAAATACTCCAAGCCTATGACCGTAGTATGGAAAAAACAGTCACAGAAGTTGGACGGGTAAATTGATGACTAAACAACAAGTGAGGCGGAAAAACCTATGATACGTACGATGATTACAGCAACAAATACGATGGGACAACTCCAAAACCAATTGGATATTATCGGAAACAACCTTGCGAACTCATCTACGCATGGGTTTAAGTCAAGTCAAGCGAGTTTTCAAGAAATGCTTTACCAACAATACAACAACGATGCTGCTGATAGGGCGCCGCGGCAATCTCCACTTGGGATTCGTTACGGTGTAGGTGCTAAAATCGCACAGACACAAATGAATTGGAAACTAGGCGCAATTCAAGAAACTGAGCGCCAGCTAGACTTTGCATTCACAACACCAAAGCAGTATTTCAATGTACTCATGCCAGGTGAAAACGGTGAAGAAACTGTCTATACAAGACAAGGTTCATTCTATATATCGCCCGTTCAAGACGGACAGTTAATGCTCGTAAATGATGATGGCTATCCAGTTGCTGATGAAAACGGTCGCCCGATTACATTCGGAGACGATGTTGCCAGCTATACGGTTAAACAAGGTGGCGTGTTACAAATACAAAATAACGACGGTTCAACCCAAACAATCAATCTTGGGGTAACTTCCATGGAAAGACCAGACCTGATGGAGCACATATCAGGTACCTACCTAGGATTGCCTAGAAATATGGCCAATTTGGGTGTCACAGAACAAGATATTCTAACGAACCTTCAAGGACAAGACCGTGAGCAAATTGGCATGATGAACGGTGCTTTAGAAGGGTCAAACGTCAATTATGAAAAAGAAATGACAGACCTCATAACCGTCCAAAGATCTTATCAATTTAATGCACGTTCGGTTACGCTTGCCGATCAAATGCTTGGACTCATAAACGGCATCCGATGAAGTTTGCAAGGAGTATAAAGAGTATGGAAGATAAACAAACAAATCATATCAAACAACCAGAAATAGAAGAACCAACGACAACACCCGAAACCGTAATTGAAAAGGACGTACAACAAACGGATGAAATTAGTCCGAAAAAAGTTCGTTGGGTGCAAATACGGATGATTCCGATTTGGCTTCGCATCATTTTAGTCATCTTACTACTTGCGCTAGTCATCTTCATCGGATTACGAGTAGGTTATGGGTATATCGGTGACGGCAATCCAAGCGATGTCTTGAAAAAAGAGACATGGCTTCATATTGTTGATATCATTAAAGGAAAAGAATAATTTTTTTGAAAAAGGGTATGTATAGATTATGTAGGAGGTTCACATGCTAAACGCAAATCAAATTCAAAGTATTTTACCGCATCGTTATCCATTTCTTATGGTAGACAAAGTTCTCGAACTTGAAGAAGGAAAAAGAGCTGTCGGCATAAAAAATGTTACGATTAATGAAGAGTTTTTTAATGGACATTTCCCAGGCTATCCAGTAATGCCGGGTGTTTTGATCGTTGAAGCACTCGCACAAGTGGGCGCAATTGCCTTGCTACAAAAAGAGGAAAACAAAGGACGACTTGGATTTTTTGCGGGGATTGATAACTGTCGTTTTAAAAAGCAAGTGACACCAGGCGATACACTGCGTCTTGAAGTGGAAATTACAAGAGCACGTGGAACGATTGTCAAAGCAAAAGGTGTCGCAACGGTTGATGGAGAAATCGCATGTGAAACGGAAATCACATTGGCGCTCGGACCTATTAGTCCAATGGCTGAATAAAGACAAAGAATCAGATCATGCAACAATGTGTTTTTAAAGTAGGAGGTCACGGAACAAAATGTACAAGAATCTTTCACCAAATCTTAAAAGTAGTATAACTAGGTCAATCACCCAGACTTTTGAACAGTATATGACTGATATTAACTGGAGCGAGAAAAAATTCAGTATTGAAGATTATCTTGCGAATTGGAGAGAATATATTACAACAAAAGCACTTTGGTATACACAAATTTCTGATGAAGTAAAAGTGAATCCTGAGTTTCACGAAGCGCTTGCTTCTAGAATTAACCAAGTAATTGAACGCATTTTAGAGGATCCACCGACAGATGAGCAAATTGCTAACATTCAACAGATGCAAGAAAAATGTAATACGCATCATAGTTACGACTGTAAAGCAGAAGCTGCATATGTTGAACGTTTATTAAAAAAACAATTAGAAATTTAGTATAATGAAAATGGATAATTCCCGACTTTCCGGCCAAGCTAGAAGGTATCATACAACCGCGTATGATAGAAGGCTTGTGGAGAGGAGGGAGTTTTTTCATGTTGAAAAAAACGATGCCGTTCATTCTAATGTCGGGACTTGTTTTAGGTGCCTGTGGAAATAACGGGGACATGCCAAAAGACAATGAAACGCCAATGGAAGATTTGAATGATCGTGATAAAAGCATGACACCTGACGTGCAAGAAGAGCACAGAAGTGGCGCAGAACTAGATGGACTTGAACCTGAGCAGAACCCAACCGGCAACGGGAGAGACGGGGTCATTCATGATGACGAGATGAATGACGACACAAACGACATGCTTGAGGGCGAGAACAATCTAAATGAAAAAAGAAATGAACCAAATAACCGCTGACCACAAGCCGCGAAAAAACCGCTTCCTTCATCGTAGAGGAAGCGGCTTTTTTTATTCTTCTACGGAATCTTTCTTTAGGCGAGGGCGTTCACGCATATCTGTTTCGAATCGTTCGAGCAGATTTGGTCCATCGAGCCCCTCGGAAATTAACTCTTCTAACAATTGCTCTGCGTATTTGGTTCGTGCGCGTTTCAGGCGACCTTTCATTAAGACAGAGATGTTATCGCCAATTTTTTTCAGTCCACTTGCGGTTACATTAAAAGCAGCTGGTTCGTTCTCTGGGTAAGAAATAACAACTTTAGCTTCAAATAATTCTTCAGATGCAATCCTTTGCTCAAAAAATTGGCGATGTTTTTCATCAATGAAAATTTCAAGAATCCACATACGGTGACTGTTTTCTTGGTTAATAATAATCCCATCATTTAGTGGGAAGTCAACAAGCTTATCTTCGTCCAAAACTTTAATGGAAATCATTTTAAAGGTCTTCACTATGGGTCACCCCTTTGAGTTTACATAGAGTATAGCATATTTGTTAATTGTGGGAACGATTATTAAAGTCAATCTGCCCTCTAAAAGTATGCGGGTTTTTTTAAGAAAAATGAACGATGCCAAAGTTAAATTGTTTTACTGTGCCATTTTGTTGTAAAAGAGGGAATGATAGTGCGTTAAGCGCGAAAAAGAAAATAAATTCAGTGTCCAAAAAAGAGATTTCGACAATGAAAAAGGGTGAAAAATGAATAATAGCGCTTTGTCAATTTGATCATGCGCAAGGTACGATGGCTTTAATACAGAAAGAAGGGAGGGAAACAATTGAACCAAGTCACACTGGTAGGTCGGGTAACAAAGGATCTGGTCCTTCGTCAAATTTCACAAGACCGCGTACAAACAAGCTTTGTCGTTGCAGTCGCGCGTAGTTTTAAAAATGCCAAAGGAGAAGTGGAAGCTGATTTTATTCTGTGCTCACTTTGGGGAAGACTCGCTGAAAACACTGCAAAGCATTGCGGCAAAGGTTCACTCGTAGGCATTGCTGGCCGTATCCAATCAAGAACATACGAAAAGGAAGACAAAAAGCGTGTCTATGTAACAGAAGTGGTTGGCGATAGCGTTCAGTTTATCTCAACGAAGCCGCGTGCAAATGGCAAGTTATTCGAAGAACCCGTGAAGACTAACGGAAACAAAGAACCTGAAGTAGAAGCAGAACATTTTAACTTACCAAAGCGAGAAGACAACGAACTACCGATTATGTAATGTGAAAGGGAGGAGAGTAGACGTTCGGAGGACAAACCGAAGGCTATACTTACAGGGAAGTTTAAATATGAGGAAATCAAAAATCGTAAGCGGATAAAACAGAGGTTTAAGTATGAAATGACACAGGTAAAATGAGGTTTTTTGGGATGCTTATAGAAATCACCAGTTTGGGGAAACTGGGACGCCTAATTGTTTAACAAACTGTTCGCTTATCATCTGGAACAGAGACTGCTTCTGCTTCAGGTGAAGGCGCAACAGATTATAAAGGAGTGTTATTGTTGGGCTATTTAGAAAAAGAAGTGCTCCGTATGGAACTTCAAATCGGAGAACTAATTCGCATGGTTGCTAATTTAAATGAGCGTTTGATGAAACTTGAGGATTCAGAAAAAGGTAAGCATTATGTTCAGAAAATACAACACGGACAAAGAATACAACGGTAAAACCAGGCGAACGCCATTAAAAAAGATCCCAAAGAAAATAGTGCTCTTTGAGATCCTTTTACATAAAATTAAATTAACCGAAAGACAGTAAATCGCTTAGCTCGTCATCAGATAACTCGGTTAGCCATTGATTGGATTGAATCAGATCGGCAGAAAGTGTTGCTTTTTCTGCAAGCATTTTGTCAATTTTCTCTTCGATGGTTCCAATCGTCACAAATTTATGGACATGCACAAATTTTGTTTGACCAATTCGGTAAGCGCGGTCGGTCGCTTGGTTCTCAACTGCTGGATTCCACCATCGGTCTGCGTGAAGCACATGGTTTGCTGCGGTCAAGTTTAACCCTGTACCCCCTGCACGTAAAGAGAGGATGAAAATAGGGAACTCGCCGTTCTGGAAATCATCTACGAGGCGATCACGTTGCCCTTTCGGCATACTTCCTGTTAAAAAGGGCACTTCAATTTGATGCAGTTCGGACAAACAATGTTGGATGAGTTTACCCATGCCGATATACTGGGTGAAGATAATACATTGCTCGTTATTTTCTGCAATTCCTGAAGCCATTGCAACAATGCTTTTAAGTTTTTCAGATTGTTGAATCATCTCACCTGCTGGGCGATTTGGCTCTTTTAAAAATAAAGCTGGGTGATTACAAAGCTGTTTTAAACGGTTTAGCATCGTTAAAACAAGCCCTTTCTTTTCAAAACCTGAAAGTGTTTGTAGTTTGTATTTTGTTTCGTCTAAGAAGCTTTCATACAAAGCAGCTTGCTCGGTCGATAAAGGACAGTATTCATTTTGTTCAAGCTTTTTGGGTAAGTTTAATAGTAAGTCTGGATCATTTTTTGTCCGACGCAATAAGAAAGGACGAATTTTCGCGCGTAATTTACGCTTATCTCTCTCAGAGTCATCGCGTTCAATCGGAATGATGAATTGGTCAGTAAATGATTTAAAGTTCCCGAAGTACCCTTTGTGAATAAAATCGAAAATTGCCCATAGTTCTGATAAACGGTTTTCAATGGGTGTCCCTGTCAGTGCAATATTGTGTTGACCGTGTAATTTTCGAATCGAACGTGATTGCTTCGTTTGCATATTTTTAATGTTTTGTGCTTCATCTAGGGTAATGCTTGTAAATTCCGTTTTGGCAAGCATATCTCCATCTTGTGAAGCTGTGCCGTAAGTTGTCAAGATGACATCAGGCCGTTTAGTTTCTAAGAGTGAAGTGAAAGCCTCTTCTTTTTCTCTAGTTGGGCCATAATGTGTATGAACCTTCAGAGAAGGTGCAAAGCGTTCAATTTCTTTTTGCCAGTTGCCTAAAACACTGGTCGGACAAATGATTAAAGAAGGACCCGTTGTTTCAGGTCTTGCATGAATCGTGAGTAAATAAGTAATCAGTTGAACCGTTTTTCCAAGCCCCATATCATCTGCTAAACAAGCCCCGAACTTATTGTCGCGCATAAAAACAAGCCAATTAAAGCCGTCTTCCTGATAGGGACGTAATGTGGCATTTAACGTTTTAGGAATGCCAATAGAAGGGAAGTTTTTCTTTTCAGAAAGAACTTGCATATAATCTTTCAATGCTTTTTGCATGGTGAAAGCTAGTAAGGGATCTTCTTCCTCTTCTGTCTCGTCTCTAAGCGGAACAATCTCTTCAGGTATTTCTTGGAATAACAAGTCTTTGACCGTCCATTCTCCTGAATCCGCTCGTTCCATGAGGCTGCGAATTTTCTTCAACCAAGCAGGGTCAATGTGAAACCATTCATCACCAGTACGGATGTACTCACGATTTTCTTCAACGAGTCGTTGAAAAGCTTGTTGGTCGATGTTTTGCCCTGCCAGAGAAAAGTTCCAGTCAAAAGCCAACACTTCATCCAATCCAGTAGCTGAATTATAAGACTGAACACTTGCGTTCGTTTGTACGCGCATTTTAGATTCAGTCACTGATTTTAGCCAAGCAGGTAAAATAACTGAATACCCAAAGGATTGTAGAAGGGGCAAGTCGTCTTGTATAAACAAGCGAACTTCCGCATCCAACATAGGAGCCACAATAAATTGATTTGTCGTTTCTAGTTCAACTGACTGGAGAAAAGAAGTCATTTCAGACTGTTTCGCCATCATCTCAGCGGCAAAAGGCTTCCATTTGACAGGAAGTGCTTCTTCAGCAGGTAGCGCTCGCTTACGCACAGCAGGCGTCCAATGGCTTCCCCGTTCGCTAATGATAATTGATTCCAGTAGCCATTCAACTGAATCTGTATTTTCATCAGGCTCTGTCAAACGCAAAGCAATTCGCACGGGCATTGTAGAGTTCGTTTCGCCTGGCCAACCATACTTTTGTAAATGAGGCAGCAAGATCGCGAGTTGGTCAGGTCGAATCATTGAATCAGCCAACTTGCTATGGGTTGCGTCTTGAATGATTTGTGCTGCATCTTCGGAAAGTGCTAATTTTTTTGTATCAAAATGAAGTCCAGTCTCATCCGCTGTTGCATAGCGCCATAATTTTGGATCTCGCCATGCAGTTGCAGCTTCTCGGATGGATTGAAGTTGTTTGACATCGCTCTCTGTCTGACCCTCAAACTTCACGTAAGGATGGTTTTCTGGGAACGACTGAAGCAATTGATTTGCTTTGAGTTGGACTCCCTGTTCATTGGACTCTATCAGGAGTCCGAAAAATGTTTGTTCATCATTAAAGAAAAGGTAAGAAACCAGTTCATTTGGTTCAACGAGATATCCATTGTGATCCATGCCACGAATCAGAAATTGCTGTTGATTCGTTTGTTCAATCTCAAGTTTTATCAGTCGTTCCAATGTAAAAGAATCACTCATAAGTACAAATTCCCCTTCTCCATTTCTTCCATCAGTGCACGGAGACGGCGATTTTTTTCGCGCACTGCTTCTATATAAAGATTCCAAAAGTCATGTTTACCCGCTTTTTTTGAACCTGCTTTCATTTTTCTAAAGATGTTCACTGCGCGGCGATAGCTTTGACGATTTCGCTCTTCGATAAATCCCGTTGCGTAAAGGTGAAGTAACGAAAGGGTAGCTGCCGGATCAACGGTTAAAGCAATCTTTAATCCACCCGCTTCAGCAATTTCATAAGGAACACGGTATCGATGCATCAGTGCTGCCCACTCTTTAAAGCGTTGTCGTTCCACGAGGAAGTCTGCATAGACATCTACTCCCGTTTCACCATAATGTGAAAACATTGCTTCACGTTCATCTTCTGCAAATTCCGCAGCTTCCAATAAGCCGTCAATTCGACGGACGAAAGACGAACGATTGGCAATCGGAACATTTTGCGTTAAGTAGTCTCCGATATAAGGCAACAAACTTTGCATGATGATATGAAGTGCGTCTATATTGTCCTCATATTCCGCAAGTGTGGCCAGTGGTAACCACTTCCCAAAAGCATCCTTACTGAGATTTTTCGAAAGTTCAGCGAGTTTTTCATTTTCACCTTCAATGACATAGAAGAAAGCATTGAGCATTGGGGCATCCGTTGCTGTTTCCTGTTTTAAAATTTCTTTCTCTTCTGCGCGCACATTTTTTTGAATGAAAAAGTTTTGCCAGAATGATCGGTACACGTTGAAGCGTTCTTTAAAAAGCCCTTTGTTTTCAAGTGCAAGCTTTCTAACGAGCCCTTTTAGCTCTTCGTGAAAGGCATCTGTTTCGAAAAGTTTAGGTTTGGCAGCGATCGATTTAATGTCGTCGTTAATTTTGCCCAATTGTTCAGTTAACCAGTTTTTTACGTACCATTTCCCATAAGAGAAAGAAGACTGGCCTTCACCGAGATGGAAGTAAATATAAGGCCAGGCCGCTTCGAGTGCATGTAACCGATAATACACATCGAAGAGTGGCTTCCATTCCCACTCGAAAGGGTAAAGCGGCGTTGCTTTTTGTTCAATCATTGAAAATTTATGAATAAAAACGGCAGGGTTTTCATTGAGTCCAATAATGCGAATCGGATTCATCAGATTAGATAAAGTAAGATTCCAAGCACTTGGCGTTCGCTCTGCAATCTTAAGCGCCATCTGTTCTGTCTCAATCCGTCGCCAATCTTGTAGCCAGTCAGTGAGCGAATGATACTGTAAGAAGAGATGGAAAGTGACAGCGAGACGGTGTGCGCACCACGTTGGTCGACCACATGTACAGGCGATCTCCATTTTGTTAAAAGATAATTGTACGCTGACGGCGTCCTCTTCATTTTCAACTACCGAAGCCATCACCAGTCGCTGGGCTTCATCATACGTATAGGAACTTACTGCGCCACTCCTCACGAAGGATACCGCTTTTTGTATGAGCTGTGCCTCTTCTTGGATGTCAGCTCGAAATGAGTGTTTAATCTCATTCATGTAGTCATTTAGTTCCTGCTCATGTAAATAAGAAACGCGTTCTACGGTCATATGCATAAGATTAGACTGCAACTAAAAACAGGGTTGTTATTCGGAAGTGAAACCCGATCCGTGTTGGGGTTGTTTTCAGTGCAGCATTCACCACTCTTTCAATTTTGTTTCTGTTGATTGGATTAATTCACACAATCCCTCTATAAAGGGATTTAAAACAGTATTCATAAAGCGTTAACAGCGCCTGTATTTATGGATTGTTTTCTTTTGAAAAAGTTACTGTCTTAAAAAAGCATTCTTTCTAGTATAACGCTAAAACCCCTCATACGTAAATAAATACATTTCATTTGGCGGATAATATCGAGTGTAAAATATTAATTTAACAAATCCGGTTTAATTATTCACATTATTCAATTAAATGTGGTAGAATGATAGGAACACCCAAGATAATATAAAGGAGGGATTTATGTGCTTTCAGTTCAACGATTGACACCGTTCTTTATGAAACAGGAAGA
>JARIDM010000092.1 GCA_029263945.1 Sporosarcina sp. | reverse complement strand
ACGGTACACCATACGTCTTCAAATGAATTGTAAAGCGCAACAGGTGCCAGTCTCACGCCGTTTGGAGCACGGAAATCAGGAATCACACCGTCTGCTTTTAGTGCTTTACAAATACGTGCCGCTTCTTCGTGTTCTAGTAAAATATGTCCCCCGCGTGAATCGTCGATCGGGTTGCCAATCGTGAATTCGTGTTCGCCAAGTTCAGCTTGAACTAAGTGTAAGAAATAATTCGTTAGTTGAAGTGATTTTTCACGAATGTTCGCAAGCCCAGCCTCTTCAAATAATTCGAGTGCCCCAATAACTGGCGCCAAACTTAACACATGTGGGGTGCCGATTTGATAAGCACCCGCATCTGACGCAGGTTCCATCTGATGGTTCATGTCAAACTGCGCTTCTTTACTCGACCCAAACCAACCCGCAAGGCCTGGTGCTGTCCCTAAATTTTTTTCATGGACAAACAAACCACCTACTGAGCCAGGTCCACCGTTTAAATGTTTGTACGTACACCAAAAAGCAAAGTCCGCACCCCAATCGTGTAACGCGTGTTCAACCGCGCCCACTGAATGACAAAGGTCAAAACCAATCGGGATGCCGCGTTCATTTGCGGCTTTTGAGAGCTTTTCCATATCAAGCACTTGTCCACTTCTATATAAAACAGCTGGCAACACAATCAGTGCAATGTCGTCGGTCATCGCCTCGATTAGATCGTCTTCTGTTAAAAATCGTCCGTCACGACTTTTCACTTGGACAAGATGTTCTTTTGGGTCATACCCCTTTAACGTCAACTGACTTTTCAGCGCATAAATATCCGACGGGAAGTTTAGTTCATCAGCAAGAATCTTCGTGCGCTTGCCTGTTGGCTTGTAAAACGTCGCAACCATTTGGTGTAAATTTGTCGTCGTTGAACCAGTCGCAATGACTTCCTCTTTACATCCCCCGACAAGTGGTGCCATTTTTTCTCCCACGGATTCAGACAAATAAAACCAAGGATTGTCTCCTTCTGTCCAGCCGTCAATCCCCAACGTCTTCCACGAATGAAGTAAATCGAGCAGCGCCTTTTCAGCACGTTTAGATAACAAACCAAGCGAATTTCCATCCATATAAGTGGCCTTTTCTGGCAAATAAAACTCTTGACGATAGCGTGCCAATCCATCTTGCTGATCCAGCTCTTTTGCATACGCAAGCGATGTCTTTTCCACTTTTCATACCCCCATTGTAATCGTTTTCTTCTTTTAAAATCATACCATAAAGCTTCGGAGAGGAACGGGGTGTTTATTGGGCGATTTTTTGTTTTATTAGGCGATTTGACTGGTAATTGGGCGTAAAAAATTTTAATTAGGCGAATTTCGATTTAATTGGGCGATAAATCACTTATTTGGGCGACCTTCACCTATTTACATGTAAACACAAAAAAATACAAGCAAGGATTGGGCGTACCAATCCTTTCCTGTATTGACTCTGTAAATACCCCGTATACCAACTGGTTAAACCTCTATTTAAACCAGCCTTTTTCTTTGAAGCGAGAAATGGCTTCAATGCGGTTGCCGACTTCTAGCTTATCCAAAATTGTTGAAATGTAATTACGCACGGTCCCTGTCGTTAAAAAGAGTTCCCCTGCAATTTCTTTCGTCGTTTTCCCTTCTGACACCAAAGTCAGCACTTCACTTTCACGGTCCGTCAACGGATTTTCATTTTCATCGTCGAATGCGATGTCGACCAATTCGGGCGCGTAAATTCGTCTACCCTCCATAATTGTTCGAATGGAGCTGACAAGTTCTTCAATCGGGCTATCTTTGAGCAAGTAACCGCGTACGCCCGCTTTACGCGCACGCTCAAAATAACCAGAACGCGCAAATGTTGTCAAAATGACGATTTTGCATGGGTGATCTTGCAGGGCTTCTGACGCGTCCAGTCCCGTCATGACAGGCATTTCAATATCCATGATACAAATGTCAGGCGCGTGCTCATTGACCAAACTGACTGCCTCTTCACCGTTTCTCGCCATGCCTACAACTTCCATATCTTCTTCCATACTTAGTAGCGAACCTAATGCGCCAAGCATCATGCCTTGGTCTTCTGCAATTACAATACGTATCACACAAATCACCTCCGCTGCTTTACTTTATAATATCGGGGATGCGAATTCGTAACGTCGTCCCGTTTCCGTCCACCACTTCTAAATGACCATTGATAAATTCAAGTCGTTCTCGAATGCCTTTCAACCCATTGCCAGGTAAATTCTCACCTTTTCCTGGGATCCCAATGCCATCGTCTTCTACTGTTACAATAAACTCTTCTGCAAAATGTTCAAACGTAATCTGACAAGCTCCGCCGTAACTATGCTTCACCACATTTGTTACCGCCTCTTTCAAACACATACTTAAGACGTTTTCAGCGAGTGGGGAAATCCCTGTAAAGTTGGGGGACCCCGTTATCGTCAGTTCCATTTCAGCAGCTTTTAAAATCTGTTTTACACGAATTAATTCGTCTGCCAATTTGGTCATTCGAATGTCATCGACGAGTTCTCGCACTTCTTTAAGCGCTGTACTCGCGGTTTGTCTAATATCTTGCAATTCTCTTTGCGCTGCATCCGTATCACGCGAAATGAGGCGCACTGCCAGATCGCTTTTCAAACCAATTAACGATAATTTCTGCCCCAAAGTATCATGCAAATCACGCGCAATGCGTTCACGCTCTTCTAGGATAATGAGTTCAGAGATCCTTCCCCGTGCATGTTCTAATTGACCTTCTAACCTTTCGCGTTTATGTCGATTATATAAATTAAAAGGCAAGAGAATCGTTCCAAGAATAGAGATGAGAATGAAATGTGCCTGTGGTAAAAACAACTCTAACTCTATGAAGAACCCAGCAATAATTGCACCGATTGACAACGCAATATGCAAGCCGTAAATAATGAAAAATCCTACTGGATTACGAAGATTCCCGATAAAGAATGCGGTGAATGTCGCCAAATACACATAACCAAATAACAACGTCATCACGATGTTAATGACAATCTCAAAGCTAATCCACATATAGACAACGCCGTTTTTAGAATGAAATGAAAACCAATAAGATAGGAAGTAAAATAATAAGAGCGTGATGCCTAGCATAATTTCTAACAGAGATGAGGAACGAAATATAAAAAAGAATGGGAGTAAACAAAAGATTGCCCACGCGTAAATACTTAGCCAGGGACTTTTCGGAAAAATACTATACCAACTTTGCATCCTTTTCACCGACCTCAATAAAGTTTTAAGAAGCTCCATTTTAACATAGATCACAGCATTTCTGCTGAATTGTCTAGCAATTAACAAAAAACAACCACCTCGTCGTAAGAGATGGTTGCGCGTAATCATTATTTTCCTTCAAAACTCGTACGTTTCGGTTTTAAATCAATTGTAGGTCGCGCTTTACGTAACAAAGGTTTGATGTCTCCAAATGTCACAAATGCTTTTTTCTCAGGGTTATATAATTTATATTTCAACGATTCTAAGCTCGTTTTAATGTTAATGGTCGTCGCATTATGAAGTGGCGGCGTAGAATCATGTGCCTGCTCCAAATTATAATTCGGGACACGCGGTGACAAATGGTGAACGTGGTGGAAACCAATATTCCCTGTCGCCCACTGCAATACTTTAGGTAATTTATAATAAGAACTACCTTCAACCGCGGCTTTTACATAATCCCACTCAGACTCTTCTTCGAAATAAGAATCTTCAAATGTATGTTGGATGTAGAACAACCAGATTCCAAGTGCACCAGCAATAAACATCGTTGTTCCTTGGACAATCAAAAACGACTGCCAACCGATGAGTAAAATGATCGCCGTATACAGCACAACCAAAATTAAGTTAATCAAATACGTATTATTACGTTCTTTTTGACGTGCATCTTTGCGGTTAAAACGACTTGAAATCAGAACAAGATAAAGCGGCCCTAAAACAAACATCACTAGTGGATTACGATATAAACGGTACGCCAAACGTGTCTTCTTAGGGGCTTCAATATATTCATCAACCGTCATTACCCAAATATCACCCACACCGCGCTTATCTAAATTCGAACTCGACGCATGGTGAATCGCATGCTCTCGTTTCCACTTAGCATAAGCAAAAAGTGTCAGCACACCTGTTAATGTTCCGACAACATCATTCGCTTTACGACTTTTGAAAAATGAACCATGTGTACAATCATGGAATATAATAAACGTCCGCACAACAAATCCCGCAGCAATCACCGCAAACGGAAGCATGAGCCAAAAGGAAATGGCCAAACTTTGATACGCTAAAAACCAAAATAGCAATAGTGGTGGAACCGTGTTCAACAGCTGCATCACACTTTTCTTTTGATCCGATTTTGCAAAAGGTGCGACATCTTTGTGTAATTTCATTGTTTTTTCTTTGCTCATTTGTATGTGATCCTCCCTAAAACCTTTTCTTATTCCTAATATTATCGGAATCGTGAAAATCAGGAAGACATGAATGTCATAACTTTGCGCATGACAACTGTCATATGTTGTGAAGCACTTCACATGGATAGAATACTTCAAAGAATTTAATTTTCCAAAAAAAAGAGCTGGCTAGTAAACCTAGTCACAACTCCTTTAACTTATCAACATGTGGACGATTTTATTTAAAAAAAGATGTCCACACTTATTTCAACATGGCGCCGTCAACTTCTAGTACAGTACCATTCACAAAATCGGATTCATCGGAAGCCAGAAATAGATACGCATTTGCGACATCCAACGGCGTCCCTAAACGGGGTGAAGCCGTCATCATCTTAATTTGTTCTAAAATTTTCGGTGGAATTGTGTGGATCATTTCGGTTTCAATAAAACCTGGCGCAACCGCATTTACATTAATGCCGCTACGGCCAAATTCTTTCGCCCACGTCCTCGTCATCCCAACAATCCCCGCTTTCGATGCAGCGTAATTTGTCTGCCCAACATTTCCGCTAACCCCTGCCACGGAAGACGTGTTAATCACTTTTCCTTTCCCAGCCGCCAACATCGACGGAATAAATGCTTGTGTACAATTGAAAACCCCTGTCAGGTTTACATCAATCACCTGTTGAAAATCAGTGGCATCCAACTTCAACAACATCGCATCTTTTGTAATCCCTGCATTGTTAATAAGGACATCGACTTTCTCGAACTGTGCTAGAACTTGCTTTGCCGTTTCCGAAACACTGGCGAGGTCTGACACATCTGTCTTGAAAAAGACGGCTTCCACGTTCGCTTCTACTAATTCCTTTGCCTTTGCTTCTCCTGCTTGTCCATCAAAATCAACAAGCACAACCTTTGCCCCTTGTTCCCCGAAAAGCGTAGCCGTTACCGCTCCAATCCCCTTTGCGCCTCCAGTAATGACGACCACTTTGTCTTTTAGTCTCATGATAATTCCCCCATTTCATAATAATCCCTTATAGAAAAGGCACCCTATTCAATAGAGTGCCTCATGTCTTATGCTAAATTATTTTCTGAAAGTCCACGGTTAATTTCGTTCGCCGTAATGACAGTATGAGATGCGTTCCAAACTGCATCCCCTTTGTTTAAGATGAATAGTTGTGGAGATTGGTGAACAACACCTAACGTACTTTCAATGTCGTTAGAAATCGCACGACTTTCTCTCACTTTTAACCAATACTTCGGCAGTGTTGTTTCAAATGCCTCAACACGGTCGAAAGCACCTGTACTAATTGGACATGTCGTACTATGTTTTAGAAGCAAAATAGGCTCGTCCTTTGATTTTTCTAATACTTCTTTCCATTCTTCAATCGTAAGTAGTTCTTTCATCACGATCCACTCCCTCTTTTTATTTCTGACAAATCAACATCTGTCAAAAATGGCTTTTAACGCTAGGCCAAGTATAGCAAATCTTCTATAAAATGCGTGCTATGTTGCTCAAATCGTAACGGATACGTAAATCATTTCACCTCAACCACGTTCTACGCTATACTCATAAACAGAAAGGTGTGATTTCATGCTCGGTATTTCACGACGTTTTTACATTGTGCTCCTCATTTGTCTTGTCAGCGCTTCTTTATTTCTCTTCATTGCGCACACCATTCAAACAGGTGCGATTAAATTCTTTGACGAGCCGATTATTCACGCCGTCCAAGGGTTAGAATCAACTGGGCTTACGCTACTTTTTAAAACCTTTACTTGGATTGGCTCTACATATGTCGTCGCCCCCCTCACGGTCATTGCTTTTTCACTCTTATATTTTATTTATCAAAGAAGAGGCGAAGCGTTTCTATTCGTTGCGCTTATTGTGATTACCGTAATTGCCAACGGACTCTTAAAACAGTTCTTTAAACGGGAACGTCCTGAAATCTACCGCATTATTGACGCAGGGGGCCTTAGTTTTCCTAGTGGCCATACGATGATGGCGTTTAGCATGTATACCATTATTGCCTATGTCTTGTGGCGCAACATGAAGTCACGCACCCATCAAATCGTGCTCATTTCTGCTGTAACGTTTATGATTGGGATGATTGCCGTCAGTCGAATTTACCTCGGTGTTCACTTTCCAAGTGATATTATGGGGGGGATGATGGCGAGTCTGTTTTTAGTTACGTTAGCCATTTCGATTTTCACGTTAATTCAGAAAGGTAAAAGGAAGCTGAAGGAGAAGGAAATTTTATGAATCTATTTACGGAACGCGTCGTCAAGATTGTTCAAAATATCCCTACTGGAAAAGTGATGTCTTACGGACAAGTTGCTTCTGCTGCTGGGAATCCACGCGGCGCGAGGCAAGTTGTCAGAGTACTACATGCCATGAGTCGGCAGCACCAGTTGCCTTGGCATCGAATTATTAATGCCCAAGGGGAAATTTCATTTACCGAGAACAACCAAAAAGAGCTCCTTGAAGCAGAAGGCATTGTATTTGAAGCAAACGGAAAAGTTAACTTTACTACCTATCGGTGGTTTCCAGAAGAAACCTTTGAGGAAAGCTAATCTCATAGCTGCTTATACGTTTTACGAGGTAACAATTTTATCAAGAAGTGGAGTGAAACTTATGTGGAAAGATTTTAAAGAATTTGCGTTTCAAGGAAACGTGTTTGACTTAGCCGTTGCAGTTGTCATTGGGGCGGCATTCGGGAAGATTGTTTCTTCTTTGGTTGAGAATATTATTACGCCCATAATTGGCATCATTTCAGGGGGCATTGACTTTTCAGGCATGCATAAAACAATTGGCAAGGCAGACATTACATACGGGATGTTTATCCAGTCGATTATTGACTTTCTCATCATCGCGTTTGTGATTTTCCTTGTGATTCGTTTCATGGCAAAGTTTAAAAGAAAAGAAGAAATCATTGAAGAAGTCGAAGTGAAGAGCTCGGAAGAATTGTTGTTAACGGAAATTCGTGATTTATTAAAAGAACAACAAGCTAAATAAGGTTTCAAGCAAAAAGGACATTCCCATAATCTAGGAATGTCCTTTTTTGCTTATGAATCTACGGTAACGGAAAGCTCTTTCACGCGTATCGTCGGCGAGCCGTAGCTTGCGGATGTGAAGGTTAAATCTGAGCCGACTGCTTCCACATTTTTGAGGAATTCAAAGTAGTTTCCTGCGATGGTCATTTGTTTGACAGGAGAAGCAATGACCCCCTCTTTAATATGGAACCCTGTTGCAGCAACAGAGAAATCGCCCGAAATTGTGCTGGCCCCCGAGTGAAGGCCAGACAAGCCTGTAATGAGCACGCCTTCTTTAACCTCAGCAATGAGTTCTTCTCTACTCTTCGTGCCAGGTTCGACGTAGAACTTATGAGGTGCAATCGATAGCGTTCCTTTGTACGACGTTTTCTGTGCATGCCCAGTCGTTGCTACCCCGTCTTTTTTCGCCGTCTTACGGTTATGGCAAAGCGTGTCTAACGTTCCTTCTTTCACGATGGTTTGTTTTTTAGTCGCAACGCCTTCTCCGTCAAAGTTAGCCCCACCAATGGAACCTGCATGGAATGGATCGTCTATTAAGGTATATACTGCTGAAGCAATCGTCGTACCGACTTTACCTTTTAATAAGGATTCGTCTTTTTGTGTGTTTTCAGCAGAGAAGATCGGGGCAAATGTTGCAAGTAGTGAAGCTGCTGCATCATACCGAAGCATCACTGGATACTTCTTCGCTGGAATTGATTGTCCCCCAAGATGTGAGAGTGCTTCCTCGGCAACTTCTTTCGCGATTTCATCCGCATCCAACTCGTTAAAGTCTCGGCTCATCTTCACAACACTACCTGTTTTCATCTCGTCTCCGTCTTTGACTACCGCCGAAATGAAAATGACGATGCCGTTCTGTTTTTCCCGCAAAGACAGTCCTTTACTGTTTGCAAGAAGACGCTCGCCCGACATGTCTTGAATGACACAATAATTGAGCGCTGTAATCCGTGGATCTGCCTTCAACACTTTCTTTTCAATGGACTTAATCAAATCGATTTTGTCGGAAACCAGGACATTTTCAAGCGACTCGCTATAAAAAGAGTGGTCTTGATAGGTTTCGCTTCCTTCAAAAATAGTAGACCCGTCGTCCTCATCAAGCACATCGGCGTTTGCCTTCGCACTGTCAATTAAAAACGGAATAGAGGCGGCCTCAATTTTCTCTGTGTATGCATAGCCCATTTTGCCGTTATAAAGACCACGTAGCCCTAGTCCACCGTCTTCTGACGTTTCATAACTATCAATCTCGCCTTCAAAAATAGTACAACTAAACGAGGTTGACTTTTCATAATAAATTTCAGCTTCTTTGAATCCAGCTGCCGTCGCTTCTGTTAATAACTTTTCTTGAAATGCATGGATATCCATCGATTACTCCCCCTTCGTTCCGCCGACTGTAATTTCATTGATACGAATCATCGGTTGCCCAACATTTACAGGTAGGCTTCCACTTACTGAACCACACATGCCTGCGCCGTGTGCAAGATTATTCCCCACCATATCGACACGTTTGAGTGTTTCGGCACCGTTCCCGATCAGCGTTGCACCTCTTACTGGTCGGTCAATCTTACCGTTTTTCACAAGATACGCTTCTTCGATCGCGAAGTTATAATCCCCTGTCGCTGGATTCACTTGCCCACCGCCCATATATTTAGCGTAGATGCCGTTTTCCGTCGCAGCAATGATTTCTTCCGGCGTCGACTTGCCTGGTGCGATATAGGTATTGGTCATTCTCGACGTTGGATTGAACCGATAAGATTGACGACGTGAAGAACCTGTTGCTTCAGCATTCATCCGGCGTGCATTAAATTTATCAATTAAATACCCTTTTAAAATTCCGTCTTCAATGAGCACATTTTTACGTGTTTTTTCGCCTTCATCATCGATATTGAGCGAGCCCCACTCATTTGGAATCGTCCCATCATCAATGTAGGTCACGATATCTGGCGCTACTTTTTCACCAATCCGATTGGCAAACACAGAGTTGTTTTTTGCGACCGCAGTTGCTTCTAAGCCGTGTCCACATGCCTCATGGAATATAACACCGCCGAATTCATTGTCGATAATGACTGGGAATTTCCCACTCGGACATTCATCTGCCTCAAGCATGGTCACTGCAATTCGCGCCGCTTCTCCTGCATAATGCGTGAGGTCAAGGTTTTCTATAAACTCAAAGCCTGCATGCGCACCCGGACCATAAAAACCTGATTGCATTTCTACGCCGTCCGAAGCGGTTGCGCCAATCGCAAGTCGACTATGAACACGTGTATCTTCCACCAGTTTCCCTTCAGAGTTCGCAATCAGTACGTGCTGTTCTTCATCTAAATAGCGTATCGATGCTTGTTTAATGCGTGCATCGTATTGTCTCACAATGTCATCTGCTTTTTTCATTACCGCAGCTTTACGGGCATGTGCGACTGTTTGTGGCATTTGTATAATCGGATGAATCGAGGTAATCAGCTCTTTTTTGAGCGGATGAATAATGCCGCTCCCTCCGCCTTGTATCGCGAGCGCCGCTTTTTTGGCCGCGTTCACTAGCCCCTCTTCAGAGAAATCTGTCGTATACGTATAGACATTTTGTAGTCCAGAAAAAATCCGAATCCCGATGCCAAAATCACGGCCAGAGATACTGCGTTCGATTTTCTTGTCTTGTAAGGCCATTGAATTTACATACTTGTCTTCCACAAATACTTCTGCAAAGTCACCGCCCGTCGACAGCGCAGCCTCAATGACATTTTCTATAATGGATTGTTTAATCATCATTCATTCCCCCTCTACAATATAGAATATACCATATATTTAGACTACTATGACAAATTGAAGCCAATCAAAAAAGACAACGCTTCTCATGGCGTTGTCTTTCCTGTTCAGTTTTTAAAAGTCGATGTTTTGAGGTGCTTCCCCTTTTTTATTGAGCAAACGAATTTGTTGCGGGGTGATTTTTAAGACAACGAGATCTGATAGTGTTGTTGTTTTATCCAGTACCTTCGCTGCACGCTCAAATACTTTTTCTTTCAACGTTTCTTCCTCAGATTCTTCAACGGTTCCCTCAATTTCAAGGTATGCATCACCCATTCCTTTACCTTCATAGCCAAGTAAAATATGTGTATGCGGATTCGTTTCTAAGTCATCCATTTTATGTGTATCCTTACTCGTAACGGTGTAAAGTGTAAAGTCATCATTAAAAAACGTCATGTAACGCGACCTAGGTTTGTTGTCCCGTATCGTTGCCATCGTCCCTACAAAGTCTTCTTTTAATATCTTCAACGCGGTTTCTTTTGCTGTTTTAGCCAATTGTCTACACTCCTTTTCCTCGATTAGTTGTATCTTTCCACAAAGTCGCAGGACTTAAACCTTCAGCTTCACATTGCCGAGCCTTCCTGTAAGTGGTACAATAAAGACAATTGAGTATTCGAAAAGAAGGAGTGAAGGCCCCATGTGGTTCTTGTATATGATGTTTGCCCTATTCGCATTCGTAGGTATCGGTACAGTCGCAGGACTCGTACGCACATTCACGAGCGTTAATTAATAAACACGTAAAAGCCTCTTCATTGAAGGCTTTTTTTATTTGGATAAACCGCGTTATCAACACTTTTTAGGTCATTATCAGCAACTTCCCACGCCCTATCAGCACTTCCACCATACTTATCAGCGAAACAGGACCAATTGCCTACAAAATCCATAACCAAAAACCCCTCGCACACGCAGTAGGGTACTGAAAAACTCTTTTCTATGTGCATTCCAATTGATTGGAACGGAAATCGGCGACTCCAGCAGGAACAGCACAAACTGAAGACCCCACAGTAGCGCGGTTTTCGCGACGAGGAGGCTGAAGTTGTGCCTGTGGAACGCGTCCGATTGGAGCGGAAATCAATTGTGTTATAGAAATTTCAGATTTTTCAGAATCCCCCACGCAGCACGAGAGGTTCCAAAAAAATTATGCAGTTACATCCCGTTTCCCAAACATCATATAGCTAATGACGAGAAACAAAACCCAATACACAAGCAACACGGCCACCGAAAACGGCATCGTCATATCTGGAAACGTTAAATACCCTGTTTCAAATTGCGTTAAATTCGTATGCGCAAAAATGATATATTTTGCAATCTCATACTCCTGTAAAAATGCGACAATAATGCCTCCTGTGAAATACAGAAAAACAGAAATACCAATCGCCATTGCCGTTGAGCGGAACACGACACCTAGCGTAAATGCCAGTGTTGAGATAATGGCTGCATTGATGAATGCCAGAAATAGGAGATACAAGGATTTCCCGAAATATGCTGACGTCGCGATTTCTTGATTGGAGAATGTAATCGTACTTTCCGTAGCCCCTGGGAAAAAGATAAATGCACTAACAAAGCTTGCTACGTATGTAATGGCGGTTGCAAGCAAACAGAATAATAATACCGTTACATATTTAGATGTTAATATCTTCCACCGTTTTACCGGACGTGACAATAACATTTTAATCGTACCTTCCGAAAACTCAGTCGACACGATTCCCGATGCTACGATAATTGTTAAGAGTGTTACAATCGCCATCATGCCAAATGTATCAGCAATGAGACTTTCACGCGTTACTGGCTTACTCGATTCAATATTCATCGCAATCATTTCTTGAAGATCCGCTTGCTCGGCTTCTAAATTAGCCTTTTCGTCTGCCTCTATATCAGGTTCAGCAAGGGCCGTTTCAACTTCTTCAAGCTGTATTTCCAATTCTGCATTCCACGCAGTTTCATCGAATGCACCTTCTGAATATTTCACAATTCCCATCACGCCAACAATAATGACAGCCAACAAAATGACCATCGTCCATGTCCCTTTTTTACTCCACAACTTCATCCATTCATTTTTGATGAGATTCAGCAATTTGGCCACCTCCCGTCATTTCTAAAAATTGGTCTTCCAATGTTCGTCGGTGTGGTTGAACCGCAAATAGTTGAATGTCTTCTGCCGTTAACTTTTGAATGAGCATTGGAATTTCTTCTTTTTCAGCATTCACAATCAGGCCTTCTTTAAATCGTTCAACTTGACGCCCTTCGTCAATGAACAACTGTTCCACAGCTTCTAATGGTGCCACTTCGATATAGTAATAAGACATTTTCGAAGTGGAAACCTCTTCAACGTCAATGAGTTTACCATTTTGAATGATGGCAATCCGATCACACATCAGTTCAATTTCAGATAACATATGACTCGACACAAAAATTGAAACGCCTTCTTTTTCCGCAATACTTCGTAAATACATACGAAATTCTCGAATGCCTGCTGGATCTAATCCATTCGTCGGTTCATCGAGTATTAAAAACTTTGGACGATGAAGCAGCGCTTGCGCCAAACCAAGTCGTTGCCGCATCCCCAATGAATACGTCGATACTTTTTCTTGAATGCGATTTTCGAGCCCCACTTGACGAATCACTTCGTCAATCCGTTCTTTCGTTACCCCTTCATGCATCCGCCCAAAATGTACAAGGTTTTTGTAACCCGACATATACTTGTACATTTCAGGGTTTTCTACAATCACCCCGACTTTTGAAAGTCCCCCTTCAAAATCATTCAGTAGAGACTTTCCGTCAATGATGACGTCCCCACTTGTCGGCGCCATTAAGCCAACCATCATTCGAATTGTCGTTGTTTTCCCTGCCCCGTTCGGCCCAAGAAACCCTGTAATTTGACCTGGATATAAAGCCAAATTCAAGTTATCAATAATTTTTTTAGCACCAATCGTCTTCGATAGATTCTTCAGTTCTACTACTGGTTGTTCTCCCATACAATCACCCTTTCCTAAACAACGACATCATCCAACTTGTGGCATCCATGCCGTGTGTATCACGTATCTCATCAACCGCTTCATAGGCAATTAATGAGCCTTCTTTTAATACTACGATTTCATCAAGTAAAGGTTCCACTTCTTTTAATTCATGCGTGGACATGAGAATTGTTTGTCTCTCCGTGTCCGTAAATTGAATCAGCCCTTTAGAAATGTCATCTCTTACCATCGGATCCAGTCCTGAAAAAGGTTCATCCAATAAATAATAAGTCGCTTCTCGCCCCAGTGTTGCGGCAAACTTCACACGACCTCGATTGCCTTTAGATAAGTTTTTTATTTTTGATGTCAGTTGGATGTCTAAAAAATGTGCAATTTCTTTCGCCTTCGTCAAATCAAAATCTTCAAATTGTGAATCGTAAAAGTTGAACAACTCTTGCACAGTAAAATAAGGATAAAACAAATCTACATCAGGCATATACGCAATATGCGTCGCAATTTTCCTCGTAATTGAACGGCCTCCATAAGTTGCGGAGCCTCCACTTGGTGTCAGCAGTCCTGCCGTTAGCTTTAACAGTGTCGTCTTTCCGCTGCCATTCGCCCCAACAAGTCCGATAATTTTCCCTTGTGGAATCGTTAGTGTAATGTCGTTTAGCGCCTCACGACGTCCATACTTTTTCTGAACATTTTTCAGCTCAATCATATGCTTTCCCTCCGTTCTTGTAAGTAATCCACCATTTCACCTGCTGAAAACCCCAATTCCTCAACGTTTTGAATGAACGATTTCACGAGTTGCTCTTTCATCTCCGTGCGTAATGCGGCAATCGCGGCAATGTCTTCCGTTACAAATGAACCTTGCCCACGCCTCGTTTCGGTAATCTTCATTTGCTCCAACTCCTTATAGACACGCTGCATCGTATTCGCATTCACCCCAGCCTGCACAGCATAGTCCCGGACAGAGGGCAATTTTTCCCCTGGTGTAAACGTGCCTCGAATAATATCTCCCGTTATACGTTCGATGAGCTGTTGGTAAATCGGTTTATCCGGTAAGAAATCTATGCTCATCGTTACAACCTCACTTTCTTTTCAAACATCACTAACCCTAAAGCAAATAAGCAGGCAGACAAGACGCCGTAAAGTACTAAGTTGCCGACAGAAGTAATGACCCCGTCTGGAACAAACCCTGTAAAGAAATAACTATCCTGTTCATTGAAGAAGGTAAAGTCTGTTAATTTGATTGGCCCAAATGATTTAATTGTTTGGATAAATGGTAAATTAAAAGCGGCATTTGAAATGGCTCCACCTACTGTGATACCTCCAATAAACAGCATGACGTAGACCGTCATTGACAAATACCCTTGTCGTGAACGCGTCACCCAATAGACAGTCCAAACAAAAAAGCTAATCGCCATCCAGTGGATTGTTGTTAATAAAATAGACAAAATGACACTTAGTAAAGCCAGGCTCCCTTCTCTTTTCGGAATAATCCCCAATGCATCAGAGAGTAAAAAAGAAAAGCCCAGTAAGCCCGATGTGAGTACCAGCAAAACAACTGTAACCCCTAATGCAAAAACCACCTTCACACCAACCAGTTCCATCATAGATGCTGGTGAATGAAGCCAAACAACCTGTTGTTTCATTTCTTGTTCTAAACTTGTAATGAAGATCCCTACCCCGATAAACAAATTAGCGACGATCCATACACCAGTCAAAACCATCGTATTGTCAAAGGAATTTAACGGTAAATTAAAAGCCCTGTTAATCAGTATGGGCCCCACCACGACGACAATCACATTCACAAAAAGGAGTGCCAACAAACCCCACTTCATCATTTGCCACTCTTTTTTAAGAAGCCCCTTCCTTCCCGATATCGCCATATTAAAACCTCACTTTCTTTTCAAATAAAAGCGCTGAAAGCATGAACAGAACGACAATTATAAGGACATTCATCAACACGTCTCCCCCGTAAATATAGGGCTCTATTGGACCTGCAAAGAAATTTCCTTTTTCGATTAAAATCGGCGATTTACTTACATCGCCAACCACAAATGCATGCGTAATTTTTTCATAAATGACGGATTCAGTGAGAACTTTATAAACCCGAGAACCCACAACAAAAAGTACAATGAAGATTGGAATAGTAAACACGCGTAAACTCTGTTTCGTCAAACGATAACAGACGCCGACAAGTAAGCCGAGACACATGATTTGCAAGGCAGTTACGTAAAATGCGTACAATAAAATGCCCATCCCCAGGGTTAAATCGCCAGATGATACCGTGCCTACTGTCACATCGAATAAATTTATATACCCCATGAAAATCACAGCGGGCACGACTAAATTTATCAAACCAAGCATAGCCGCAAAGAATGCTTTCACCCCAAACAATTGGAAAATAGACGAGGTTGAATGCAACCATATGTCCGTACGTTTCCATTCAGACGACAAGCTGGTTAATAAAGAGAGTACAGGTAAAAACAAAGAGACAAAAAGCCAAATTACGATGACAAGTCCGAAAAAAATACTTCCTGGGATTACCCCTGTAACCCCAAGTACACCCACAACCAAAACGAAAAGGATGACAGCCAACGTCATGTAAACCCATTCAGTAATTAGCTTTAGCTCTTTTATACATAAACCATTCCACCGTTTCATTACTTCACTCCTTTCGCACATGTGTATTAGTTACATAGTACACTATTATACACGTGCTTGTAAAGAGAATTTTCCACTAATTTAGTTTACATACTTGATGTGCGTCAAGTCGCATGCATTGTATGAGGTGTAAACTAGACATGAGGTGATGCGAATGAAACTAAAACATTTAGTTATATTGCTCCTATTGCTAACCGCTTGTACAAATAACGTAACCCTCAACACGTTGCCAGACCCTGTCCCAGATCAACGCATGTACGAAAGTGCGAATGATTTATCACTCACCCTTATTCAAAATGACTATAAGACTTCACCTCGCACGATTGAGACAGTCATCCGAAACGATAGCCAAGTTGAATATGAATACGGTGATTTCTTTCATATAGAAGTTTTGCAGAAAGAAGAATGGTATATGATTACTTATTCAGATGTCGTCTTTTTAAAAGGGAAAAGTTTTCGCGATTTTGGTAAAATTATTACACCTGGTAGTGAGATCGAACAAACCTTTTCGGTTGAAGCACTTGACGTCGTATTGCCCCTTGGAGAGTATCGTCTTGTCAAAACTTTTCTATCTAGAGGAGAACCTTTTCATGAAGTTTCGCTTGCTGTTCCTTTTTCAATTGAAGAATAATAAACACCAAAAACCCGAACTTATCCACTTGTAGATAAGTTCGGGTTTTCGAGTTTTATAGGTTATCCACATCATTCTGGATAATAGATAATGATGATTCATTCGATTAGTGCATTGTTTTCAAACGCTCTTTTCTGTGCGCTAAACGTGCAGGACCCATTTCAAATAGCGCTTTTTCTGCGTCTGTTTCTGGGACAATTTGGGGAACTGGTGTTGATTTATTATGTTCATCCATTGCGACCATCGTTAAAAAAGATTCGGTCGTTAATCTTTTCTCACCTGTTAGCAAATTCGTCGAGTGAACAAGTACATACACTTCCATAGAGGTCCGTCCCGTTGAACTCACCACCGCTTCAAGTTCTAACACATCTCCAACATAAGCAGACGAAACGAAGTCCACACGGTCAATTGATGCGGTTACAACTGCTGTATTGGCATGCTTCATCGCTGTGATTGCAGCAATTTCGTCTACATAAGCAAGTACCCGTCCTCCGAAAATGGTTTGTAAATGATTTGTATCTGGGGGTAACACTAGTTTTGTTTGAATCGTACGCGAATGACCCATTGTTCTTGTTTCAATCATATAATTATTCCTTTCTTGATTAGAATGAGAGCGGTTGGCTAGGCACAGGAATAATTCGCTGGTCCCTTAACTATCACTCTTTACTTTTTTAGCATATCGTAACGATGCTTATTACTCCACACCTGGCAAAATTGTAAGTGTACGTGCATCTGCATCTAATTTCGCTGGAACACCTAAAGGGACAGCAAAATGCGGTTCACAATGACCAATTTTAAATCCTTTTACAACAGGCTTTCCAAGATCTTTAAAGTAATGATCAAATACTTCATCTAGCGTGAGCGTCCACTTTTTCTGAGTCTCGGTTCTTGAAAAGTCTCCAACGACGATGCCTGCAGCGTCCGCAAGTTTTCCTGTCATTCGTAACTGATTTAACAAGCCGTCTACACGTGCAGGCTCTTCTCCAATGTCTTCAAGTAACAACAATTTCCCCTTTGTATCTAGCTCATACTTTGTACCAATGCTACGCGCCAAAAGTGATAAGTTTCCACCGACAAGTTCACCTTCTGCGACACCAGGAGAAATGGTTGAGAGCGGTGAAATGGCCTCCGTATAATGAAGTTCCATCGGTTCAAATAATTGTTGGAACATTTTTGCTGATAATGCATCAAAGGATTCTTTTCCAATATTAGGGCCCAACATTGGTCCATGAAACGTAACCAAGTTTGAATAGCGCCCCATTGCTGAGTGCAAAAATGTGATGTCACTAAATCCCCAAAACACTTTTGGATTTTCTTCCATCAATTGAAGATCGATCTGGTCTGTAAAACGCGCTGCACCATAGCCACCACTCGAACAGATAATTCCTTTTACTTCTGGGTCTTTGAACATTTCATGCAAATCTTCTAGCCTCTCTGCATCCGTACCCGCAAGATAGCCATTAATCTTCTTAGCATGTTGCCCAAACTTCCACTTTAATCCGAGTTCCTCCAAAAATGCAAGTGACTTTTCCAAACTTGCTGGATCTGGCGGACTTGACGGGGAAATAATTCCAATCGTATCACCTTGTTGTAACCGTTGTGGTCGAATTCTCACGATACATCGCACTCCCTTTGAAAATAAAGTTGAATTTTTCTTCTCTCGTTAGTCTCTTCACTCTATCAAACTTCTATGAAACCGACAATTATTGAATGCATATGGGTTCTTATGATAGATGGGCGTCAGTTACGTATTGCACGATTTTTTGGGCGATTTTTATGATATATAGGCGATTTTCTTAGTTTATGGGCGATTTTTTCATTATATAGGCGAAGATTTCGATATATGGGCGATTTCCACGATTATTGGGCGTATTTCACAGTTCAGGAGGCATTTCACCTTGCCTTGCCCTGCCCAACCACGCAAAAAAAAGCCGTTATCCAGTTTCCCAGATAACGGCTTCTTCAATTCAGCTAAATTAACTTATTTAACTGCTTCTTCAGAAGTAATGCCCCAAGCCCATTCCTTATTATTGTCTGCACCTTGTTCGATTGAGAAGTTTGCAACACGCTTGTTAACCGCTGTAAGTTTATAACGATACACAGTTGGTGCTACTGGAACTTCGTCAACCATTAGTTCTTGCCACTCTTTATAAATTTCTTGACGCTTATCTACATCAAATGCTTCTTCAGAAGTACCTGCTGCAAGAAGTTCGTCGTTCTTTTCGCTTGTGAAGCGTGTATAGTTAAATGCTGCTGTTCTACCATATAGACCTTCTGGATCTGGATCTGAACCAGTTCCCCATGCGGCTTGGTAAATATCAATTTTCGGATCATCAGCTTCAACCATGTCGTAGAACGAGTTAAACTCGTGTAGACGTCCGTCTGTAAGCTCTACTTTAATACCAACATCTGCCCAGTTCTGGATATACCACTCAGCGATCGGCTCAGCAGTTTCTCCACCTGACATAGATGCAAAGTTCAGTACAAATGGCTCGCCATTTGCATCTTCACGAATTCCGTCGCCGTCAACATCCATAAATCCTGCTTCATCAAGTAATTCGTTTGCTTTGTCAGGATCATGCGGGCGTCCTTCGTTTTCAGAATCATGGAAACCAAATACTGGTACGATTAACGTTGTTGCTGGGAAACGAAGACCGTGATACATTTCTTTTCCGATTACTTCGTTATCCATTGCATGCCATAGCGCTTGACGAACACGCTTATCAGCAAGTTTTGAATCTGGATCTGTTACGTTTTCTTCTTTTTCAGCATCCCACTTACCAAGTTTGAATCCTACATATGTGTAAGCTAGGTCAACTTGTGCAAGAAGCTCAATATTCGATAATTCGTTAACATTCAAGTACTGATCCGCCGGAATATCAGCAATATCAATTTCACCTGATTCTACTGCTTTAACGATTGACTTCGAGTTAACTACTTTAAGGACGATTGATTTAAGTGCTGGCTCGCACTCCAGCGCTCTGAATGCATGCGCCTGAGAAAGGCTGCAGTTCACTTACCAGCCAAAGGGGCCAGTATTGAGAAGGAAATTCAGAGTCTTACA
>JARIDM010000064.1 GCA_029263945.1 Sporosarcina sp. | reverse complement strand
CTGTCAGAGTTTTCAGCATAAAATGTGAATTGAGAAATATAAAGGTTGTCACAATGTGAACAGTTTGGTAAAATATAGAGTGTTGTGAAGTTCGTCTCAGGAGGTGGAACAACATGCACGCATTGCTTATGACGTTGCTTGTAATCGTAGCGTTATCATTAATCGTAGTCGTATTATTACAATCTGGATCCAGTGCAGGTCTTTCAGGAGCCATCTCTGGTGGAGCTGAACAGCTTTTCGGAAAACAAAAAGCACGAGGACTAGACCTAGTCCTTCAAAGAGTGACAGTCGTTCTTGCGGTATTGTTCTTTATACTTGCACTCGCTGTCGTCAAATTTTAATTAAAACGAATAGCCTACGCCTGACATTCCAATACCGAATGGACGGGCGTTTTTTTATACATGCACACGATTGAAGTACTATTTTTTACGGAGGTTATGGATATGAAAATTACACAAGCGAAACCTTTCTTTTTCGAACAAGGAAAGCGTGCCGTATTATTATTGCACGGATTTACAGGGACTTCAGCAGATGTTCGAATGCTTGGGCGTTTTCTTGAAAAGAAAGGCTATACGTCTCTTGCACCACATTACAAAGGGCACGGTGTTCCCCCAGAGGAACTGATAAAAACGGGGCCTGACGAATGGTGGCAAGATGTATTGGAAGGCTATCAGACGCTAAAAGATGCGGGATATGATGAAATTGCTGTTGCAGGTTTATCGTTGGGTGGTGTTTTTTCACTGAAATTAGGATATAACATGCCATTAAAGGGTATTGTAACGATGTGTGCACCCATGACGATGAAAACAACGGATCTGATGTTCCAAGGCGTTCTCGAATATGCGGCTGAATACAAAAAATACGAAGGCAAAGATGAAAAAGTGATTAAAGCTGAAGTAGAAAACCTACGTGGACAAACCATGCCGTCTTTGCCTGATTTGAGAAATCTAATCTATGATGTGCGAGACAATATCGATCACATCTATACGCCAACTTTTGTTACACAAGGTACGTTGGATCGTGTGATTAGCCCTGATTCAGCAACGATTATTTATAATGAAATTCAAGCGGATGACAAGGAACTTAAATGGTATGAAAAATCTGGTCACGTAATCACTTTAGGACCTGAAAAAGAACAGTTGCATGAAGATATCTTTGCATTTTTGGAATCACTCGATTGGAGCGAATAACATATATAAAGGTAACTCATGCTTAAGTCAATCAATTTCGTAATAGGGTTTCATTGCGCCACCGCCGCAAAATAAGGACATTATGAAATTGACTCAAGTAGAAAAGAGGGATGAAATTGAACGATTTAGACAAAGAACTACAAGAAAAGCTATTGTTACTGATGAAAGAAGAATCGTATAAACCATTGACCGTTCAAGAAATTCAAGAAATGCTTGGATTTGAAGAAGCTGCGGAATTTAAAGAACTTGTGAAAATGCTTGTTCAGTTAGAACAAAGTGGACATTTAATCCGATCGCGAACAAATCGATACGGTGTTCCAGAACGGATGAACCATGTACGTGGTAAGTTTATTGGTCATGCAAAAGGATTTGGTTTCGTAGCACCTGAAACAGATGGGATGGATGATGTTTTCATACCTCCGCATGAAGTGAACGGGGCAATGAACGGAGATATCGTTCTTGTACGCGTATCTGGTGACAGTGCTGGTGACCGTAGAGAAGGATCGATTACGAAAATTGCTGAGCGTAAAACAACGAAGGTCGTTGGGATGTACCAAGACAATAAAGGTTTTGGCTTTGTCATTCCTGATGATAAGAAACTGCCGATGGATATCTTTATTGGTAAAGGTGACTCACTTGATGCGGTTGAAGGCCATAAGGTTGTCGTCGAAATTACGAACTGGCCTGGTGAAGGAGATTCGAATTCAAGATCTGCTACAGGAATGGTTACGCAAATACTAGGGCATCGCAATGATCCAGGTGTTGATATCCTGTCAATCATTTATAAACACGGCATTGGCATAGACTTTCCTGAAGAAGTACTTGCACAAGCCAATAAATTATCTGATGAAGTAGAAGAAAAAGACCTATTTAAGCGTCGCGACTTACGTGAAGATATGACCGTAACAATTGACGGAGCAGACGCAAAAGATTTGGATGACGCGATTGCAGTTGTTAAAAATACCGACGGAACATATACACTCTCTGTCCACATTTCTGATGTGAGTTATTATGTAACGGAAAACTCTCCGATGGATGAAGAGGCATATGAGCGTGGATCGAGTGTTTATTTAACGGACCGTGTCATTCCAATGTTGCCCCATAAGTTATCAAACGGGATTTGTTCTTTAAACCCTGGTGTCGATCGTCTCACATTAACTTGTAACATGACGATAGATAGAAATGGTAAAGTAGTTGACCATGAAATCTTTGAGAGTGTGATTAACTCTAAGGAACGTCTCACTTATACAGATGTGTATAAGATTATCGAAGAAAAAGATGCAGAATTGTCCACAAAGTATGAACATATTGTGCCTATGTTAAATGATATGGCTGATCTTGCCGATATTTTGAAAACAAAACGCATGAATCGTGGCGCAATTGACTTTGATTTTAAAGAATCTAAAATAATTGTTGACGATGAAGGCTGGCCAACAGATATTGTTGTGGTTG
>JARIDM010000032.1 GCA_029263945.1 Sporosarcina sp. | reverse complement strand
GTGATTGGTGGTTTGGTTAGTTCCACTATTTTAACGCTATATATCATACCTGTTTTCTATAGTTTATTTGACAGTGAAACAAGGAAGTCAGCAGCGAAAAGATAATTGTCGGCGCCTCTAAAAAGGGGCGCTTTTGTCGAGTACACTGAAAAAGCTGAGATTACGATAACACAATTGATTGGGTTTTTATTAAATTACTGTGAAAGACTATACTCTTCATAAATATTGGCTCGATTGACTACACTGTAGAGATGAAGGTAAGTCCTACTGCGAAGGGGGTCATTGGAATAATGGTCTTCTAAAGGAAAAAATTAAGGTGCATGTGAAATGGATTTCATGAAAAAAGATATTAATTTATGATTTACATTCGCGTTTGACGTGGTACAATAATTCAGAAGCACCTAACAACTTAATAACTTTTGACTAAATGTCAAAGGGGAGTAGCTATAGGGAAACCTATTTCATAGTCGTCAATACGTGGCTTTAGCCATCGGTTATGATAGCTGGATTTGACTTAATTAAATTCCAACTTAGCGAGACCTTTGCCTATTATTAGGTGAGGGTCTTTTTATTTATGAAAACTTAGGAGGAATTAATTTGGACACAGTCTTATTAGAATATGGGTGGGTCCTACTTGTACTGATTGTACTTGAAGGATTGTTAGCCGCAGACAATGCGGTTGTGATGGCGGTAATGGTGAAGCATTTACCGCGGTTAGAACAGAAGAAGGCTTTGTTTTATGGGCTTTTAGGCGCATTTGTTTTCCGATTTACAGCTTTATTTATGATCACGTTTCTTGTGAACATTTGGCAAATTCAAGCGGTGGGTGCCGCTTACTTATTATTTATATCTGGTAAAAGTATTTATGATAAACAGAAAAAAGGAAACGCAGAAATTGATCTGAATAAAGGGAAGAAATCTGGATTTTGGATGACCGTATTGAAAGTTGAGTTGGCAGATATTGCATTTGCGCTTGACTCAATGTTGGCAGCTGTCGCATTAGCAGTGACACTTCCAGAACTTGGTGATTTTCATATCGGCGGCATTAACGGTGGACAATTCATTGTGATGTTATTAGGTGGTCTCATCGGACTGGTCATCATGCGTTTTGCAGCACGTCAATTTGTTGTGTTACTGGAAAAATATCCGTCACTTGAAACGGCTGCCTTTCTTATTGTAGGATGGGTAGGAGTCAAGTTGCTCGTAATGACACTGGCACATGAAAAGGTTCTGCTGATTCCTTCAGGCTTTCCACATTCAACAACTTGGCAGATAATCTTTTGGACTGTTTTAGTGGGACTTGCGCTTCAGGGGTATTTAACAGGTGTTCGGAAAAATCGAAGAAACTAAAATTTTGTTTATAAAAGAGTCGATTTCATAATGACCTTATTATGCTCCAACAACGCAACATATCGTTCGGGAACGTTTCAACCCGACTATATGTTGTGGTGATGTAGCAATAAAACCTATTATGAAATTGACTGAAATAGAAGGTTGAAGGGAGTTGTATAGAATGAAAATGAATCGGGAAATCATTAGGAAATTTACGCCAGCACAAATTATTGTTTTTTATTATTTTCTCGCAATCGCTTTTTCATTCTTACTTCTTAACCTTCCAGGTGTTTATCAAACAGGCGTAGAAGTTAAATTTATTGATAGTTTATTTACGGCAGTAAGTGCAGTAAGTGTTACAGGACTTACACCGATTAGTATCGGGCAGACTTATACACCTTTTGGCGTTACAATGCTTATGGTTGTTTTACAATTGGGTGGTATTGGTATCATGTCGATTGGTACGTTTTTTTGGCTGCTCATAAAAAAACGAATTGGCATGCGTGAACGTCAGTTAATCATGGTGGATCACAATCAATACAGTTTAGCTGGGGTCGTCAGGCTAATTCGACAAATTGTTAAAATTATTTTTGCAATAGAAATTATTGGTGGCCTTATTTTTACTTTTTATATATTGAGATTTTATGATTCATTTGGTGAGGCATTGCTTAATGGTATGTTCATGGCGGTATCTGCAACAACAAATGCAGGATTCGACCTTTCTGGACAATCGTTTCAGCCGTATTTTAATGATTACTTTATTCAAATATGTACGATGATTTTAATTGTACTTGGGGGCATCGGATTTCCAGTTTTAATTGAAGTGAAAAGTTTTTTATCAAAGAAAAATAAAAATTTCCGGTTTTCTTTATTTACAAAAATTACGACCGCAACATTTGGAATTTTACTTGTATTTGGTGCAGTGATGATTTTTATCTTAGAATCTTATCACTCATTTAAAGGCATGGCGTGGCACGAGAAAATATTCACTTCGCTATTCCATTCTGTGTCTTCTCGTTCGGCAGGGCTTACAACATTTGATGTGACTCAGTTCAGTGAAGCGACAGATCTTGTCATTAGTGGTCTGATGTTTATCGGGGCTTCTCCGAGTTCTGTGGGTGGAGGTATACGAACGACTACTTTTGCGATTGCGGTATTATTCCTTGTGAATTTTGCACGTGGACAAGAAGTAATACACATCTTTAATCGTCAAATAAAGTTGGTTGATGTCTTCCGTTCCTATGCAGTTATTTTACTCGCGATCCTGATGGTGATTGTTGCGCTTGTGATTTTACTTGTAACAGAGCCAGCTATACCCATTAGTGCACTGTTATTCGAAGTTACCTCAGCATTTGGAACCTGTGGGATGTCGCTCGGGATTACAGCAGACTTATCGGTTATTGGTAAAGTAATTATTATGTTGCTTATGTTCATTGGACGTGTAGGCCTTATTTCATTCTTGTTTACACTAGGTGGACGATCGAAAAAATCTCACTACCACTTTCCCAAGGAGCGCGTCATAATCGGATAAGCATTCATAAACTTTTAAAAAACATGGACATGTTAGAAAAAATGTCCATGTTTTTTGTGGTGAAATAAGTTTATAGTATGATAATGTTTCTTTCTGAAAAGATAGCGAAAGCGAGCTTTTTTTTGCTTTTCATCAGATAAAATTGCACTTATAACATTGACTTTAAAGGATTTAATTGATTACAAAAAGCTTTTTCAGCGATTTAAATTGGCTTATCTAATTTGAATTACGCTTTCTTAACTTTATTGTACTAAAATGATAATCTTTGTTCATGAAGATTTATGTGGAAATTAGAAAAACTAAGGTCTATTGACCTATACACAAGTTTAAGTAGATGTGAAACAATCAGAATTGGTGGATAATTAGAATAACTTAGCTTTTCTGCATGAAATATCACCTTTCTTCATACTGTA
>JARIDM010000084.1 GCA_029263945.1 Sporosarcina sp. | reverse complement strand
CATCAGGACTGATTCTGTGTCATAAAAAACGCTGAAGTGAAATTTGAGGCCACTGAAAAAGTCCTTTTTAACCAATTTTTCCATGGGCACAACTTCAGCCTCGTCGCAAGAGGGCTCCTGTGGGGTCTCACCAGTTCCGGCTTCATCCCAACGGAGTTGCCACCTTCCGCTACAATCAACGGAGTGGACCTATACTAAAATGGTAAACACTAAATAGCGATTCATTTTCGATTTAATCGAAGATGAATCGCTATTTTATTGTCTATTAAGAGCACTAACTTCAGGCGGTGATCCAATGATTTCTACTCAAGAAACCTTCAACCTTAGCCCATATATGGCGATTTACGATATCGTTGTGCCAAAAGATAATATGCTTCGTCACATCAATTTTCGGTTTAGCAGGTGTTGATGTTGTCGAAAGCTCCAAGTACGAAATGTGTACTTATTAGATTAGCTCATTCAAAAGCACAGCTTAGACAACTTATAACGAAGTTACAGATGAATTAGCTTATTGTGAAAGAGTGATTTCAACGGTTGGAAAAAACCATATTGTAAATATTCCACCTGTGAAGCGAAAGGTAAACGCAATTTTTTCGGTAGCCTCGGAAATTTTTGTAGCGTTTTTTTATGTCAATCAGTTTTCCGTGAAATTGACTCATTTGATAAAATAAAAAAAGACTTTACACCGATAACTTTATCAGTTATGCTATACTCACTTAAGTGGTTATAACCAGATGCAATCCAATTGGAGGAAAAAGTAATCATCATGGATAAAAATAGTAAAGTACCGCTTTATTTGCAACTTATGGAAGTGCTTATTAAAAAAATAGAAAGACAAGACTATCAAGAAAATGAAAAGTTACCGTCTGAACGAGAATTATGTGAAATCTATAATTTAAGTAGAATAACAGTTCGGCAAGCACTTCAAGAACTAGAGCATGAGGGTTATATTTATAAACAACATGGAATTGGTACCTTTGTTGCTTCAAAGTTGTACAATCAAAAACTAGCGCAGTTATATACTTTTACTAGGGAAATGGAGAAATTAGGAAAAGAACCATCGACTCAAGTGTTGTCATTTGAAGTGATAGCGATAGATGAACGGCTAGCTGTTAAAATGGGTTTAAAGTTATTAGACGAAGTTTATAAAGTGATTCGTTTACGACTAGCAGACGGCAATCCGCTTATGTATGAAACGTCTTATATTCCGACTAAAGTATTTCCAAACTTATCCAAAGCCCAAATGGAAGAAAGACCAATGTATGATATCTTTTACGAAGATTATCAAATTGATCTAACGAGGGCGACGGAACGTTTTTCAGCAGCACTTATTCGTAAAGAAGAAGTAGATTATTTAGATACAAAAATAAATCATCCTGCGATGCTGATCAAACGTTACGCATATCACAATGATATGCTAATTGAATATACGAATAGCGTTGCGCGTGGTGATAAGTTTGCGTATACAGCTGAATTAACGTAAAGAACGAGTTTTCCAACAAATCACAGCATATTGTTTGGTTGGAATTACTCACACCTCACTGGTCATGACGACATAATATCATAACCACTTGCATATCATGCAGTACCTAAAAGTACACGAAGTTAAAGAATTTTAAAAGTTTAAATGTAAGCGCTTTAAAAGGTTTGTAAGAAATAACATAATTTAATTAACTTGGTGTGTATCATCATTAAAAAAACTGGAGGAATAGTATATGACAAATCCTAATATTTTATTAACAAGAATTGATAACAGATTAATCCATGGTCAAGTAGGTGTGACATGGGTAAATCACTTGGGGGCTAACCTGATTGTCGTAGCAAATGACAAGGTTTCAGGAGATGAAGTTCAGCAAAGTTTAATGGATATGGTTTTGCCAGATGTCATCCAAACAAGGTACTTTTCTTTAGAAAAAACAATTGATGTCATTCATAAAGCATCCCCTCGTCAAAAAATATTCTTAGTTGTAAAAGATGTACAAGATGCATTGGCACTAAAAGAAGGTGGCGTTCCAATTGATAATTTAAATATTGGAAATATGCATTACGAAGAAGGCAAAAAACAAATTTCTTCTACAGTGTCAGTTGATGAACAAGATATTAAAGATTTTAAGAGGCTTGGAGAATTAGGCGTGAATTTAGATTTAAGAAGAGTTCCAACTGAAAAAGGGCAGAATATTTTGGACTTAATTTAATTATTTTGAAGCGACATTCTGGTTATTATGCAATTAAAAATAGATGAAAATTGAAGGAGGTTTTCTGTATGTTGATACAAGCATTATTATTAGCGCTGTGGGCTGGAATCGCAGGAGTAGATTTATTTAATGGCTTAACGCATATTCACCGGCCAATCGTTACTGGTTTAGTAGTGGGGTTGATTTTAGGAGATGTAACGACTGGGCTCATTATTGGGGGTACGTTAGAGTTAATATGGATGGGAATGGTTCCACTGGCTGGTGCACAGCCACCAAACGTTGTCATTGGCGGCGTAATTGGTACCGCTTTCGGGATAATTACGGGACAAGACCCTAATGTAGCAATCGGCGTGGCAATCCCTTTTGCGGTAGCAGTTCAAGGTCTAATTACATTATTCTTCACAATATTCGCTCCAGTTATGCATAAAGCGGATAAGTTTGCTTTAGAAGGTAATTATAGGGGAATCGAACGTATAAACTATCTAGGTATCTCAATACTATTTACTTTTTATGCAATTATCGCATTTTTACCCATCTATTTTGGGGCCGAAAAAGCAGCCGCCTTTGTACAAACAATCCCAGAGTGGATTATTAATGGCCTATCTATCGCTGGTGGAATCATGCCTGCAATCGGATTTGCGATGTTGTTAAGTATAATGATGAAAGTAGAATATGTCATGTTCTTCATTGTTGGATTTATACTCGCGGCTTATTTAAATTTACCAATCTTAGCGATTGCGTTAATCGGTCTATCTATTGCACTCTATGACTATAATCAAAATAAAAACAAGCAAGATCCAAACAATCAAGGACCACGTGAGGAGGAAATAACTGATGGAATCTAATGGTTATGTAGACAATACAGAAGCTCCTAATCTATCGAACAAACAGTTAAATAACTTGGCGTGGAGATCTTTACTTTTACAAGCATCCTTTAACTATGAACGTATGCAAGCAGCAGGTTGGCTCTATTCAATTTTACCTGGATTACGCCATATCCATAAGAATAAAAAAGATTTAAGCAAGTCTATGAAAGATCATATGGAGTTCTTTAATACACACCCGTTCCTTGTGACGTTTATAATGGGTATAATTCTAGCAATGGAACAGAAAAAAGAAGATAGAGAATCTATTCGTGGGATAAAAGTTGCGACAATGGGGCCGCTAGGCGGTATAGGAGATGCGATGTTCTTCCTAACTTTATTGCCCATTACAGCAGGAATAGGTGCCTCGCTCGCAATAGAAGGCAATATAGCAGGACCTTTTATTTTCTTGATATTATTTAACGTCGTTCATTTTGGTGTACGATTTGGATTAATGAGATATGGATATAAGACAGGTATTAAAGCGATTGCCAAATTAAAAGAGGGTACAAAACATGTTTCTCGTGCAGCATCTATCGTGGGACTATCAGTTGTGGGTGGTCTTATTGCCACATATGTGTCTTTCAACGTTAGTTATGTGTGGACTTCAGGAGAAGCAGAGTTAAATGTACAATCGGACGTATTAGATATGATTATGCCAGCAATGCTACCGTTAGCTTACACACTGGCCATGTACTGGTTATTGAAAAAAGGACGTTCACCACTTGTGTTAATTGGTTTAACCGTTTTGGTAGGGCTCGCAGGATCGTTCTTTAATATTTTATAAATTAAAAAAGGGTGATGCTTTATTTTCGTGTCACCCTTTTCTAAGTAAGAAGGGATGAAAGTTATGATTGGAATTGTTTTGACGGGACATGGTGCATTTCCCACTGCAATCTATGAATCAGTGCAGCTAATCGCCGGAGAAATGGAACGAATTGAACTTATTCCATTTAATGAAGATCCAGAAAAACTTAGGCATCAATTAGAAGAAGCCGTGAAAAAAGTAGATACAGGTTCAGGCGTTGTTTTCTTCACAGACTTAGCTGGTGGAACACCCTTTAATGTGAGTAGTAAAATTGCAGCTGTAACAGAAAATACACATGTGATTGGGGGAACAAATACCCCAATGTTATTAAGTGGTGTATTCCAACGCGAGATGGAAGTGTCTGAGTTTGTACAGAAGGCGCTGGAGGATGGAAAAAAAGGTGTTAAACAATTTGAAGTGAAAGTCAAAGAACTTCAAGATGATTCGGGTGGAATTTGAATAACTTTTAAATAATTTGAAAAAAAGACACTGAAATGCTATTCTTTCAGTGTCTTTTTCCGCTTCTTTTTAAGCATTTTTCGAACCAAATAAATAATGATTAATGCTGTCAGGGCGCCAGCCATATCCAACCGAACGTCTTCAAAAGAAGCGGTCCGTCCATCATTAAAAGACTGACGATACTCATCTCCAGCGGCCACCAAAAGGGTTAGAAATGCTGTTGTGAAAAAACGAGCTTTAAACTTTGGTAATATAATATAAATGCCAACCGCAATTAACCCAAAGATGAAAAAGTGCGCGCTTTTTCTAAGAAGGAATTCTAGAAAATAATAGTAACCTCTTTCTTCAACAGAAACCGTTATACCCCAATAAGACACCTCGATTTTAGAAAGCAGTGACTCAAGTGGTTTGTTAGGGAACCAATCTTGGAGAGTCGGCACGATGGATTGTTGCTCATAGGTTTGACTTGATGAAATGAATAATACAGCTAAAAGGATTAAAAGCATTAGTAATTTTCTCATGTAAAAATTTTAACATGTGAGGCAATGCGTGTATAGTCATGACGATTAAAAGTAGGGGATCTATTATTAATGAAAAAGAAATTCTTTTCAGAATATAACAACAGTAATAAATAGAAGTAAGCGAGAAACCATGCATCCTTAAATGGTGTAATTAAAGCGTACTTGTGGTAAAATAAATAATAATAGGTGCGATGTTTAGTCGTCAGATTGAAGTAAGAATCGTTCAACCTAAATGAAATCATAAGGGAGTTTGATGAAAATGGTAGAAAAGAAATTTACAGTAACGGATCAGGCAGGTATTCATGCTAGACCAGCATCACTGCTCGTAAGTACAGCAAATAAATTTGAATCAGATGTGTTCTTAGTTTATAAAGGTAAAGACGTTAATCTTAAGTCAATTCTTGGCGTTATGTCACTTGGAATTGGTTCTGCAGAAGAATTTTCAATTCGTGCGGAAGGATCAGATGAGCAAGACGCAATAAAAGAGCTTGAAAAGACGTTGCAAAACGAAGGACTGGCTAAGTAATGAATTTATTAGAAGGAATTGCTGCATCAAGTGGTATTGCGATTGCAAAAGCATACCGCTTGGTGGAGCCAGATTTGTCTTTTACCAAAAAAACTGTTGAAAACGTAACAGCAGAAGTTGAACGTTTTCAATCTGCTTTAGCAGTATCTATAGAAGAGCTAGAAGCAATTAAATTAAGTGCAGAAAAAGACTTAGGCACTGAAGACGGTGCCATTTTTGGTGCGCATATATTAGTGCTTAAAGACCCTGAGCTTATTAGTTCGATTGAAAGCAAAATTAAAGAAGACAAAGTAAATGCTGAATATGCGTTGTCAGAGACGTCAGATATGTTTATTGCAATGTTTGAAGCGATGGATAATGAATATATGCGAGAAAGAGCAGCAGATATTCGAGATGTTATGAAACGTGTATTATCTCATTTATTAGGTGTTAGCGTAATGAGCCCTAGCGAAATTTCAGAAGAAGTCATCGTAATCGCAGAAGATTTAACGCCATCCGATACAGCTCAGTTGAACCGAAAGTATGTAAAAGGTTTTACGACTGATATTGGTGGACGTACATCGCACTCTGCAATTATGGCACGTTCATTGGAAATTCCAGCAGTTGTAGGAACTGGTGAAGCAACAACGTCAATCCAAGATGGAGATATGATTATTGTTGACGGGTTAAATGGCAAGATACATATTAATCCTACTGCTGAGTTACTTGCTGAATATGAAGATGAATATAAAAAGTATGAAGTGCAAAAAGCTGAGTGGGCAAAATTAGTTGATGAAAAAACACTAACAGCGGACGGCAATCATGTTGAACTTGCTGCGAATATTGGGACACCTGAAGATTTAGTCGGGGTGAACAATAACGGCGGAGAAGCAATCGGACTCTATAGAACTGAATTCCTATACATGGGTCGTGACCAGTTACCGACAGAAGAAGAGCAATTTGAAGCCTACAAGAAAGTTCTTCAAGGAATGGACGGCAAGCCTGTCGTTGTAAGAACGCTTGATATCGGTGGCGATAAAGAATTGCCTTATTTAAATCTTCCAAAAGAAATGAATCCATTTTTAGGTTTCCGTGCGATTCGTTTATGTTTAGAAGAAACAGAAATATTCCGTACGCAACTGCGTGCACTTTTACGTGCAAGCACATTTGGTAACTTGAAAATTATGTTCCCGATGATTGCGACGCTTGGTGAATTCCGACAAGCAAAAGCAATGTTAGAAGAAGAGAGAGTAGCGCTAGAAGCTACTGGAACGACGATTGCAGAGAAGATTGAAGTGGGCATCATGGTTGAAATTCCATCAACTGCCGTTTTAGCAGATCAATTTGCAAAAGAAGTGGACTTCTTTAGTATTGGAACGAACGATTTAATTCAATATACAATGGCTGCTGACCGTATGAACGAACGCGTTTCATATTTATACCAACCATACAATCCAGCAATTCTACGTCTTGTGAAGATGGTAATTGATGCTTCTCACCGTGAAGGTAAATGGACAGGAATGTGCGGAGAAATGGCCGGAGATGAAATTGCAATCCCGTTATTACTTGGTCTAGGTTTAGATGAGTTTTCAATGAGTGCAACTTCTATTTTGAAGGCACGTGCACAAATTAAAACATTAAACCAAAAAGACATGGCTGCACTCGTTGAAGAAGCGCTTCAAATGGGTACTGCTGAAGAAGTCGTTGAATTAGTTAAGAAAACGTGTAATTAAAATTTACATCATGCATAAAACGAACCCTAAAGGAGGCAATGTCACTGAACTGGAAGTCTAGTTCAAGGATATTGTCTTTTCGTTTTATTTTGCATTTGTAAGTAGTCTGAAGATTAACCTTCTCTTCAAATATTTATCATAGTGCGTTCGAGCTGCGCTTTTAGAAGAAATAAAATACAACGGATGTTAACATCTGTCATCGTAGGTGAGGAAATGACGAAGAAACTGATTATGTTTGATATAGACGGTACGTTACTAGACCATGATAAGCAATTGCCAGCCTCAGCAAAAGAAGCAATCTATGCGTTGAAAGAAAAGGGCCATGAAGTTGCAATTGCGACTGGACGTGCACCTTATTTCATTAATGACCTTAGAAAAGAATTAGAAATTGATTCATTTATTTGTTTTAATGGGCAATACGTAGAAATAGAAAGCGAAGCAATATATAAGAATCCAATTGACAAAATGTTATTGGTAAAATTATTAGAACTGGCGAATTCGTATGATCATCCACTTGTTTATATGGGTGGAGAAGCGTTAAGGTCTACAGTAGAAAAACATGCACACGTAGAAGAAAGTTTTGGAACGCTTGAGATTGGCGTAACGAATCCAGTGAAGGATGCTTATTACTTCAATCAAAAAGAAGTTTTCCAGACACTGCTATATTGTACGGCGTCTGAGGAATCGGTCTACCGAGAAGCTTTCCCGGCGTTAACTTTCATTAGATGGCATGAATATGTATTAGATGTACTCCCAGCTGGTGGGTCGAAAGCGAACGGTATTGAGCAGTATATGAACCGCCAAGGGTATAAGAAAGAGGACGTCTATGCTTTTGGAGATAATTTAAATGACGTTGAAATGTTACAGTTTGTGGGACATGGCGTTGCGATGGGCAATGCGCCAGAAACTGTGAAAGAAATCGCGAAGTATGTCACGAAAGACGTAGACGA
>JARIDM010000232.1 GCA_029263945.1 Sporosarcina sp. | reverse complement strand
CCTGGTACAAGCGGCGCCCATCTGTTCATATCACTTACGAAATCCCAAATCTTCTCAATTGGTAAATCTAATTCTTCTGTATGTGTTCCATTAGGCATTAAAATTCCTCCTCAATTTTGTTGAAACTGTCTCTTAGTTGTTGATGTTACGGCTGTCTTCTTTACCAAGGTGCATTCCTGCTAAGTAACCAAACGTTAATGCTGGCCCAATTGTACCGCCTGCACCTGGATAAGCACCGCCAAGAATCCCCATTGCAGCGTTTCCAGCAGCGTAGAGTCCTGGAATTACTTCCCCACGTAAACTAATTACTTGTCCATGTTCATTAATACGTGGTCCACCATTCGTTCCGAGTGATCCAGCGTAAATTGGTAACGCATAAAAAGGTCCTTTTTCTATCGGCCCGATATTAGCAGCTTTTCCTTTGAAACCAGATGCAAACTGTTCAAAGTATAATGATCCACGGTTAAAATCAGGATCTTCAAGGTTTGCTGCATGCTCATTGAATCTCTTAACTGTTGCTTCAAGTTGAACGGCGTCAATACTGATTTTATCGGCAAGTTCTTTTAAGTTATCTGCTTGTGGTACCCAGTCAGGTGCATCTTCTCCTGGAGCCATTGTCACAATTAATTCGCGGTCTTTTAATTGTTGGTCAAAAATCATCCATACAGGACCTTCGTTTGGTTGTGATTGTGTATTTTGGTCATACGTATAGAATGCTTTTGGAAAGTCCATATACGTAGAACCTTCATTAGCAAAACGATTTCCATGCTTGTTTACAATGATTGAATTTGCTTTTGTACGTGAAACCGAATCGATTTGGTTGTAGACACGATCTTCGTATTCAATTGTTGGATCTACAAATGCGGGTGACCACCATGCTTCACTCATATTTCCAAGTGCAGCGCCTGCTTCCATAGCCATAATCAGGCCATCGCCTTCATTATAAGCTGGTGTTTGTGGGTGAGTAATCTGTCCTTTTAAGAAAGAACCTACAAGTTCTTTGTTCCACTCAAATCCACCCGTCGCAATCATAACGCCTTTTTTTGCACCAATAAAGTAATCTTCTCCGTCTTTTTCTGCACGAACACCAATGACAGCACCACTATCATCCATCACAAGTTCTTTTCCTGGTGTACCAAGGAGTGTTTTAACATCACGATCAAGAACACCTTTAAATAAGCTACCAGCTAAAGCTCTTCCCATCGTTGTAACATTTTCTTCCATGCGCGAAACGACAATTGTAAAGTCAATATCCTTAGGATCTGATGCGCCACCTTCTTCTAGTGTCAAGGGTGGAAAAATTGGGTGTCTTCTAACTTTTTCTGCCCAATCTCCTAATTCGTTTAGTGAGAAAGGTTTTGGATCTAGCGAACGACCTTCATTTACGCCACCTGGTAAATTCGCGTAATAATCTCCATATCCTTTTGGAACTTTAAATCGAACAGGTGTATTTTCATGTAAATAATCAATCGCTTTGGAGCCGTTTTCAATAAAAACATCAATTAACGCAGGATCTGGTTCTTTTCCATCAGTTAGACGCGTTAAATACGTTTTTGCATCATCAGCTGAATCTTCTAAACCAAGTTCTTTCATATATCTATTATTTGGAATCCAAGGAATTCCACCTGAGAATGCTGTAGTACCACCAATTTGGTTTGACTTTTCAAGAATAACGACATCCGCACCCTGGTCACTGGCAAGAATTGCTGTTGTTAAAGCAGCACCACCACTCCCGAGTACAATTACATCTGTTTCTAAGTCCCATTTTACATTGTTTTTCAAAACCATTTGTAGACCCTCCTTTAATTATGTAGAATTGATCACAAAAACAACTTTAAAATAATATTGTCACAATAACTTAACTTTATTGTCACAATGTTGTCATGTATAATTATAGACATATGGTTTGCTAAAACAATAACCATTATGTAGCGAAGTGATGTTTAATAGACGATATAAAAAGAATTGTCTATTAATGTGGTGACTAATTGACAGGAGGATGTACAATGTCTATTAAAGATGATCCTAGGGTTGAGAGAACAAAAAGGATGTTTGAAGGAGCATTGCTAGATTTAATGGAAGTCAAAGATTACAAAAAGATTACGGTTCGAGAAATTTCTGAAAAATCTACGCTTAACAGAGCTACTTTTTATTTACATTACTTTGATAAAGATGATTTACTAGAAAAGATTTTAGACGATGCGTTTAACGAGTTAAGGGCAAGTGTTGAAGTGAAAATTCTTGAGTATAAATATGAAAGTGATTATCCTCATCCTATATTTATTAGATTATTCGAGAAAATTTCAGATCGGGCTCGTTTCTATCAAATTATGTTAGTCAATGAAAAAGTACCTGACTTCACTGAATCTGTACGGTTAATTATTGAAGATTTAGTGAAAAGTGCGAAACAATACATGATTAAGGATAATGTTGAATTTATGTTACCCGTTGAAATTTCCATTGCCTATATTACTTCTGCTTATTTAGGCGTTCTGATTTGGTGGTTGAAAAATGATATGCCACATACACCTACATACATGGCAAAGCAATTAACAAGAATGTCCACACTCGGTCCATTTGTTAATAATCCTTTTATTGCATGATTTAGCTTAGCTAATTTTATGGATTCTTTTGTATTTAAAAATCCATTGACATCGTGTGCCAATGGATTTTTGTTATTTCTTTGCTTTGTGGACTTTTAGTTTTTTGCCTTTTACTGTTTTATCTCTCATTGCTTCTAGAACGATATTCCCTTTATTATTTAATATCTCGACATAAGTCTCTATATCTTGAACCTTTATAATCCCAATGTCTTCTCCTGTCACACCAGGAATACTCGTTATTGTTCCTACAAAATCAAAGGCACGTAGTTTTTTCTTTTTCCCGCCATTAAAGTAAAGTTTTAAAATGCCTTCATTCACAAGTGAACTTTTGTCTTTCTTTAATTTAGGGCGACTTTCCATTTTCGTAATAAAAGATGGTTTTGCTTGTAATACACTGGCAGAAGATGGTTCTTGCCTTTTATTTATAGAAAAGCCTATATACTTTTCTATCGCTTCTAGGTAATGCATTTCTCTTGGGGTTACAAACGATATGGCTTTCCCTTTCTTACCAGCACGGCCAGTTCTACCTACCCTGTGTACATAACTTTCTGTTTCCAGCGGTAAGTCGTAGTTAATGACATGCGTAATACTATCAATATCAATGCCACGTGCGGCTACATCAGTTGCAACCAAATAACGGAATCCTCCCCGTTTAAAATCGTCCATAACTGCAAATCGATCTTCTTGAGTCATTCCCCCGTGTATTTTGTCCACTGTATAAAATAAATCCTCAAGTTTGAGTGTTAATGTATCTACTTGTTCTTGTGTTCGACAAAAAAGAATACAACTATCAGGGTTTTCAACGATTGTTAAATCAGTGAGTAAGTTCATTTTTTGTTCTTCTTTTACAATGAAAAGGGAATGCTCAATATGATCTGTTAACGTTATTGTTGATGCTACTTCAATATTTTTTGGATTGCGCATATAACGTAAACTCAATTTTTCTATATCTTCGGGTAAAGTGGCTGAAAAGAGCATCGTCATTCGTTCCTTTGGTAAATGGTTAATAATCGCTTCTACTTGGTCTATAAAACCCATATTCAACATTTCATCTGCTTCATCTAAAACAAAGCTTTCAATTTTATCGAGTTTTAATGTGCCTCTTTCGATATGATCGAGCACACGACCAGGCGTTCCGACAACGACATGACATTTTTGTCGGAGCTCTTCTTGTTGGTAACGAAATGGATGCTTGCCATAGATTGCAGCAGCACGAATGCGCTTAAAACGTCCGATATTTGTAATATCATCTTTCACTTGATCAGCAAGTTCACGTGTAGGTGTCAAAACTAAAGCTTGTGGGCGATTCTCCTCCCACCTCACCATTTCACAAAT
>JARIDM010000200.1 GCA_029263945.1 Sporosarcina sp. | reverse complement strand
AACGGCTGCATTTACAAGGTCATTATATAAAATTTACCAAAGTGAAGTGCAGACGTTATATGTGTCGCAAAGTCGGCAACTGGAATTTATGAACCACTGGGTGCACCAAATGAAAACACCGATTTCTGTAATCAATTTATTGTTGCAAGAGGACGGGGAATTGGATCGCAATAGCATTTCCGAAGAATTAGATCGGATCCAAAATGGCTTAGATTCAGTCCTTACGAATGCAAGTTTAGAAACATTTGAAAAAGACATGACTGTGGAAAAAGTGAACTTGCAGCAACTTGTTCAAAAAACAGTGACAGAGCATAAGCGTCTACTCATTACGAATCGTGTGTTTCCAGTGCTTACTGTGGATGATACATTTTTCGTTGCGACAGACCAGAAGTGGTTGAAAATTGTCATTGGGCAATTTATTACGAATGCGGTGAAATATACATTTGAAGCAGGGAAGAAAATTCACCTGACAGCTGAACATACGACGGAAGGATTAACTTTTACCGTTCGAGACGAAGGTGTCGGCATTCCAACGTCAGATTTAAACCGCGTCACAAATGCATTTTTCACAGGTGAAAATGGACGTTTAATCGGCGAGTCAACGGGCATGGGGTTGTACATTGCTGCAGTAGTCTGTGAGAAATTAGGGCATGGCCTCTCGATCAGCTCAGAGGTAGGAAGCGGAACGTCAGTCACTTTGTTATTTAAAGACCATACCGTAGAGGAGGATACGCCGAATGAGCACAATCGTGAAACTAAAGGAAGTCACAAAGATTTATGAAAGTAGAGTGATGCACCGTGCCTTGAATCGATTGAATTTCGAGGTGTTGGAAGGAGAGTTTGTCGCTGTGATGGGCCCTTCTGGCAGCGGAAAATCAACGTTATTAAATTTAATCTCTACGATTGATTTGCCGACCTATGGGCAAGTTTTTGTGGACGGCATTGAACCTGAAACGTTAAGTAAAAATAAATTGGCGTTATTTCGTCGGCATCATTTAGGGTTTGTCTTTCAAGAAATTAACTTATTGAATATGTTAACGATTGAAGAAAACATTGTCTTGCCACTCACGCTAGATGGCTTGCCAGTGAAGGAAATGGAAAAACGGGTGGCCGTCGTTGCGAAGCGGTTAGGGCTGACGGATATTTTAACGAAACGTCCAGAAGAGTTGTCAGGTGGACAAGCACAGCGAACGGCAATTGGCCGTGCGCTGATTCACAAACCGAAAATACTCCTCGCAGATGAACCAACAGGAAATTTAGATTCTAAATCTGCAAAAGATGTTTTGGAACTATTAAGCGAAATTAATGAAGCGCAAAATCGTACGATTATTATGGTGACGCATGACCCCATCGCAGCGAGTTACTGTGACCGCGTGTTATTTATAAAAGATGGTGCGTTTTTTAATGAAATCTACAAAGATGAACGTCGGCAAACTTTCTATCAACGTATTTTAAACGTACTTTCACTATTGGGAGGACATCATGACATTTCTGCAGTTCGCTTACCGTAATGTTGTCCGGAATCGCCGGATCTATGCTGGTTTTTTTATGGCGAGTGTATTTTCCGTCACGGTTTTTTTCTTATATTCGATGTTGTTGTTTCATCCGACAATTGAAGATCGTTTCGTGCAAGAAATTGCCGTCGTGGGTATGGGCATTGCAGAAATTACGTTGTTCATTTTCACGGTTTTTTTCTTGTTTTATTCCATGCGGGCATTTTTACAAGCGCGTTCGCATGAGTTCGGCATCCTTCTACACTTAGGGATGGAGAAACGACAGCTCAATCGACTGGTTTTTTTAGAGACAATGTTCATCGGCATAAGCGCAATCGGCATCGGGACGTCGATTGGCTTTACATTTTCGAAGTTTTTCTTTATGGTCGTCCGTGAAATTGTCATGTTGCCTGCTTTGCCGCTGTATGTATCTTGGCAACCTTTTGCGCTTACGATTGGTGCATTTTTAGGGTTATTTATGGTGATGGCTTTATTGACCCCTTATTTCATCCAATCAGGAAAAGTGGTCGATTTAATTCGTGGGGAAATCACTGAAGGCGGCATGGGTGCGTATTCAAAAATTCGTGGTTATTTAGGCTTGTTATTTCTTGGGTTGTCTTATTTACTGGCCGCACTAACTTCACAGTCGATTGTGCTTAGTTTGTTTATATTTTTGCCGCCACTTGCAATGATTGGAACGTATTTCTTTTTTAAGGACTCTGTTCCTTTACTCCTTCATAAAATACAAGGGGTACGGCGTTTGTATTGGCGAGGTTTTCGGATTTTGTCCATTTCAGAAGGGATTGTTCGCTTGCGTGAAAACGCGCAAATGTTTTTCATCGTGACGATTGTTTCGACATTGGCCTTTATGTCCGTGGGTACGTTGGCTTCACTCACTTCATTTGCTTCTCAGTACCGGGAGTTGAATCCACTTGCGTTGGTGTATGCAAGTACCCAAGAGAATCCAGATGAACAAGCGCATATTGAATTGTTGTTTAACGAATTAGAAGCCGAAGAGATTGACTATGTGTTAACGAAATTTCGGATTTTAAAGCAGACCTCTACTTTTACCGATAGCAACGTGGGGATCCTTAACATTACGGATGTCAATAAACTGGCAATCGATTTGGGCTACTTGCCCATGCGTTTAGTCGAAGGAGAGGCATTATTTCTACCACCGTCGTCCTCGTCCTTTGAAAGTTTAAATGAGCGCACCGTGCAAACGACACTTGAAGAAAGTGACATTGACATTAAAATTAACGGCGCTTATCCCTATCATTTATTTGCATCAAATTCGGTGGGACAAAATGTCATTGTGCTGAATGATTTCGACTACCGAAAAATCTTGTCAACTGGAGGAAGTCGTTTACGAGATTCAATGATGTATTACGCCTTTCATGTGCCGGAATGGGAGCAAACGAAAGATGTTGGATTTGAAATTGAACAGGCCGTTACAGAATCGTTTATATTAAATGAGAGCGATGTGCTGCCGTATTCATTCGACAATCCAGGCTCGAATTATGCCATTATCCGCACGACGTTTTCCTTGTTATTGTTTATCGGGCTATTGCTCGCCGTCGTCTTTTTACTCGCAGCAGGAAGCTTTATATACTTCAGGCTGTATACGACGCTTGAACAAGACCGAAAAAAATTCGATGTGCTCCGTAGACTTGGCATTACTGACCGGGAATTAAAGAAGATCATTAACCGTCAACTGATCCCGCAGTTTTTCTTCCCGTGGGGCGTTGCGTTACTGCACAGTTCTTTTGCATTTCTATCTTTACAAGTCATTTGGGATGCACTCGCTGAAATTTCAATTGTGAAAGAGTTGGTACTGGTGTTGCTCGGCTTCACGATTTTACAAGGCGTTTATTTCTATTTAATACGTTGGCGTTATTTAACGCATATCAAAGCATCGGAGTAAGACACCGGTGCTTTTTTGATGGAAAAAGATGGGGTAGAAAATATGTCAACATAGCAGTTTTTCCTGCGAAAACCTAAACCTGTAGCTGTAGGGGCGAGTGTGATAAACAATTAACAATAGGTTGTATTATCAGAACTTTTCTTATATAATGATAGGTGTGGGAATGAATCGTGATTCATTTAAATGAAAAGGGGATGTAAAAATGAATTTAGTATCGAGTGTTCGTGAAACGGCTTTGACACAGCCAGAAAAAATTGCTTATCATTTTATGGGACAGGATACGTCATATGCTGAGTTTGACGCATCTGTTGCAAAATTCGCTTCAGCACTTCAAGGGTTAGGCATTGAAAAAGGGGATCATGTTGCATTTTTACTGGGGAATACACCGCATTTTTTAATCTCACTTTATGCGACGATGCGCCTTGGTGCGACAGCAATTCCAGTCAACCCAATTTATACACCTGACGAAATTTCGTACATCATACATAATAGTGATGCGAAAGCAGTCATCGCACTAGATCTATTATTGCCACTTGTAGAACAGGCGGCAGGGAAATTCCCGTCTGTTGAAAATTATATTATTTGTGAAATGGATCCTTCAACACCTGAGAAAATGGCAGCGCTTCCAACTGAATTGAAAAGTAAGGTTCGTTCATTTACACAGCTGATTGCTTCGGGAAATACAGACGTACTTCCAGTCGATGTGGATGAAAATGAAACCGCTATCATTCTCTACACGTCTGGCACAACTGGCAGTCCAAAAGGTGCGATGTTAACACATAAAAATATTTATTCGAATGCGCGTGACGTTTCGGATTACCTCGACTACACAGGCGAGGATCGTGTTGTTGCGACGCTGCCAATCTTCCACGTGTTTGCGCTAACAGTCGTAGTGAATGCACCGCTTATTAAAGGGGCGACGATTTTACTCATTCCGCGTTTTAGTCCTGGAGATGTCTTTAACACGATTAAAGGGAAAAAGGCGACCATTTTTGCAGGTGTGCCAACGATGTATAACTTTATGCAACAGTTCCCAGAGGGGAAAACAGAAGACTTTGATACGGTTAGACTCGCAATTTCAGGAGGATCTTCACTTCCAGTTGCATTGCTTCATAGTTTTGAAGAGAAATTTAACGTTAAAGTTTCTGAAGGGTACGGTTTGTCTGAAGCGTCCCCTGTGACGTGTTTTAACCCATTGGACAGAGAAAGAGTACCTGGTTCAATCGGGCGTAATATCGTGAACGTTGAAAATAAAATTGTCAACGAGCTTGGACAAGAAGTGGCTGACGGAGAAGTTGGAGAACTGATTGTGCAAGGACCAAACGTCATGAAAGGCTATTATAAAATGCCTGAAGAAACAGCGGCCTCTCTTAAAGATGGCTGGTTATACACAGGTGATTTAGCCCGTCGCGACGACGAAGGTTATTTCTATATCGTGGACCGCAAGAAAGACATGGTCATTGTAGGGGGCTATAATGTTTATCCACGAGAGGTAGAAGAAGTCTTATTTGAACACCCAGACATTGTAGAAGCGGCAGTCATTGGCGTACCTGATATGGACTTCGGCGAAGCAGTACATGCTTTTGTTGTGTTAAAAGAAGGAATCCAAGAAGACGTCGAAGCACTTGCAGCTTATTGTGCTGAACGTTTAGCGAAATACAAAGTGCCGAAAAAGTTCGAGTTTTTGGAGGAACTGCCAAAGAACACAACAGGCAAAATTTTACGTCGGTCACTGAGTGCACATGTAACTGTGTAACTGGATTTAAAATAAAAGCCGCTCATTCATCATAGAAATGAGCGGCTTTTTGCGATTCATTCAGCAGACGTGGATCCACTTCAATTCGTTTGTTTTTTGTGATTAACGCTTGCACAAACGCGGTTTTGTCTTTTGGAGAGACAATGACAATGTCGTATTGCTTGTGAAGAATTTCGATTCTATCAAGGGAGAGTGCGGGTCCAGACAAGAGCGTTTTCGTCGCCTTCAATCTTTTAATATCCTCAATTCGTACCGTGCTTCTAAAAGGCCCTGATTGAACGTGAAGAAGTTGCGCTTCAATTTTATAACGGGTGCCAAACCAAAACGATAAAAACAATGCGATTGTTACGGCACCTATAAGGAACATCCAGATATTTAGCTCAACGATCATGAGCCAAATCATAAGTATTGTGGTGCCCCAAATAAGAAATGTCAACCAGGTGTCTTTTTTTGATGTAAAGTCCAAAGATGTCTCCTCCTCTGTTGAACAACGACCCTAAACGTACTTTTCTTTATGATAGCATAATCTGCCAATCGATTTTTTTGTACAAGGAATAAAGGAGAATTGTTCCGAGTGTCGAAATAAATACATATGAAAAAACAAGGGGGAATTATTTTTGAAGCAACGTACATTGGCAGTCAATGACCTATTTGCATTAAAATCGGTAACCAATCCACAATTATCACCAGATGGAAAAGAAGCAGTATTTATTGAAACGTATATTAATGAAGATGAAAATAAATATGTCTCCAATTTATTTCATATGGACTTGGCGACGAAAGAAGTGACGCAGTGGACCTACGGGGAAGACAGTGTGTCTAGTCCTGCTTGGTCTGTAGACGGGTCACAACTTGCTTTTTTATCGACGAGAGATGACAAGAACCAGTTGTATATTATGCCTGCAAAAGGCGGCGAAGCAAAGAAAGTAACCGCATTTGAAAATGGACTTACGCATTTTTTATGGTCACCGTGTGGCAAAAAAGTTTGGATAAACGGTGCGGTTAAAGAAGGCAAGCGCTTCACGGATACAGAAGAAAAAGACGAAAAAAAACAACCTGAACCGTACCGCGTCACAACGATGAAATATCAAATGGACGGTGTTGGACTCCGCACGCAGGATGTCTATCATCAAATAGGTGTCGTCGACCTCGCGTCAGGTGACGTTACACAATTTACAGCAGGCAATTATCAGCATGACCTTCAAGCGGTTTCTCATGACGGTAAAAAACTTGTGATGGGTGTTAATCGTAAAGAAAACCTAGATTTCGAATTTCGCCAGCCAGTGTACATTGTAGACGTGGCGACGAAAGAAGAAACGGTGCTGGTAGATGACAATGGTAATTACGGTGGCGCTGCGTTTTCTTCAGATGACCGCTATATCGCTTATGTGGGCGCTGATCGCAGTTATGAAAATGCAACCCAAGCGAAATTATTCGTCTATGATACTGAGGAATTGACAACCCAGTGTCTAACGGAAAGTATCGATGCGCCCGTGGGAGATTACGGCATCTCTGATCACCAACAAGGGGTCAGTGCACCGGCTGTTGTATGGACAGAAGAAAACCATCTTTATTTTCAACTGTCAACGATGGGGGATATTCGCCTTTATTTTGCATCGCTTGACGGCGCGGTTTACCCGGCTTCCCCGGAAAATGAGCATATTTATGGATATGATGTGTCGAAAGATGGTACTTTCGCCATTATTGCGGTGAGTGACGCGGTAAATCCAGGTGAATTGCATCAACTGACGATTGCGACGGGAGAACGCTATGCACTCACTTCATTCAATGAAAAATACCTAGAAGAAGTGGCGCTTGTTGAACCAATGGCCATTACGTATAAGAGTGTGAAAGATTGGGATGTGCATGGTTGGTTGATGAAACCCGCTGGATACGTGGAAGGTGAAAAATATCCATTAATTGTTGAAATTCACGGGGGCCCTGCGGCGATGTATGCCAATTCATTCTTCCATGAAATGCAGGTATTGGCGGCGGAAGGCTACGGCGTCTTATACGTCAACCCACGTGGCAGTCACGGGTATCGACAGGAATTTGTAGATGCGGTGCGCGGGGATTACGGTGGAGGCGACTATGCAGACATTATGGCGGGCCTTGATCATGTGATCGCAGAAAACAATTGGATCGATACCGATCGTCTCGGTGTGACAGGCGGCAGTTACGGTGGCTTTATGACGAACTGGATTGTGGGCCATACGAATCGCTTTAAGGCGGCGGTCACACAACGTTCGATTTCGAATTGGATAAGTTTTTATGGTGTGTCTGATATTGGGTATTATTTCAATGACTGGCAACACGGCGCAGATATGAATGACGTCGATAAACTATGGGATTTCTCTCCGCTTAAATATGCGAAAAATGTTGAAACGCCGCTGTTAATTTTGCATAGTGAAAATGATTTACGCTGTCCAATTGAACAGGCAGAACAACTATATATCACGCTAAAAAGTATGGAGAAAGAAACAGAATTTGTGAGATTCCCTGATGCGGATCATAACCTCTCGCGGACAGGGCTTCCGAATTTACGTGTCGCCAGATTGAATGAGATTATTGATTGGTTTAAGAAGTATTTGTAAATGTGTCTCTATTTCAATATCTTTCCGTGAAAGGAAATGTTAATATTTAGGTATCGTTGAAGAATGATTCAAATAGGATTTTTGAGAGATAGAGAGGGAGCGTTTAAATGGCGATTAAAAATGTAATGGAAATTGTCGTGCGAGATGTATTGATGGCGAATAAAAATGATTTATATTTGACGTGTACATGTACGCGTTGTTTAGATGACGTCATGGCGAGTGCGTTGAACAACTTACCGCCACGTTATATTGTCAACGAAGATCATCAGCCGTATGTACGTGTAATGCATGAAGCCAATCAAGAAGGGGCCATTGCCATTTTAAAAACCGTCACGCAATCCGCTTCTATGGTCTCAAAAAATCCGCGTTGCGATGCACATAAACAATAAGAAAGTTAAAACCACCTCTCATGCGTTGTGCATGAGAGGTGGTTTTTTGGTGTGTGTTCTTTAATTGGGCGAATTTTTTGCGTTATGGGCGAATTTTTTCATTATTGGGCGATTTTTGTGTTTATTGGGCGAAATTTTCATTAATTGGGCGATTTTTACCATAATTGGGCGTATCGCACAAAA
>JARIDM010000195.1 GCA_029263945.1 Sporosarcina sp. | reverse complement strand
GTTGACTATTTCACAGACGCTAATTTAGCAATCGAGTTAAAAGTCATGAGTGAAGATGAACTGCATTCGTTTGAGCAAGGTACGGCTGCTTATGGAGATATCGCCATGCTTGCAAAACCAACAATCTTTAAAAAAATCCGATTCGATTCGCATGATAATTTGGGCTCTGGGGTTATTTCACTCCCAGCCATTGAATTACATACCTCTTCGACTTGGTACGCGTTTGACGTTCCAGCAGGTTGGACAGAGGCTGGACTTACGGATGCGATGACGGGCGCAGCCTATGCAATTCAATCATTCATTCCGCTATTTGTACGATGTGATCGTTCAGATATTCAAGTTACTCCGCAAGTAAAAGCTTTGCATACGAAAAAACCGACATTTTTCATCTATGACAGTTATCCAGGCGGAATTGGGTTAAGTGAAAAAATCTTTGGACGTTGGGAAGAACTATTACTTCGTGCGGCCAATCATGTAGCCGCTTGTGAGTGTAAAGTAGGGTGCCCTGTTTGTATTGGGGCACAAGAAGCGGGATCACAGAATAAAAAGGATGTCGCTTCGCTACTTCGCACTTTAGCAGGAGGTGACTCAGTTGTCTTATGAGCAAAAGTTAATGGCGATGAAAAAATTGGTGAAGAAAAAGCCGATGACAAAAGAACCTGTACAGAAGAGGGAGCTTCCTACACCTCCCTTATATGAAGAACAATGGCTTGCCGAAGGTTTAATAAAAGAAACAAATAAATACGGTGTTGTCTATAAAAAAGTTGTGGAATACGGTCCGGATTACAAACATGGTGATATCAACCTTAGTCAGTTAACAGCAGTGCTCGATAAGTGGTCACACACGAAAGAAAAACATCCGCTAGCCCCGGATGCTGCTAAAAGAATTGTATTTTTTGATACAGAGACGACAGGGTTAAAAGGGGCGGGCACATTAATTTTTCTATTGGGTTTTATAGAACAAATCGGTGAGTCATTTCAAATGACACAATATGTACTACCTGGTCCAGATCATGAAGCAGCATTCTTATATGCCTCAAAACTATGGGAAGAAGAGGTTACACTCATTACTTATAATGGAAAGAGTTTTGACGTTCCTCAACTTCAAACGAGATGGACAATGAATAGAAATATCCTTCCACCTCTTTTAACACATGATCATATTGATTTGTTACATGGTTCTAGACGTGTATGGAAAGAGGAATTGTCGACATTTAAATTGACGCATATTGAAGAACACAAACTAGGTTTTTTGCGTGAAGGAGACATTCCAGGTCATTTAGCACCGATTATTTATCAAGATGCTGTAAAAAGTGGACATGCTGCAACACTGATGAAAGTGCTGTTACATAATGAATGGGACATTCTATCACTCGTCTCCCTTTATATTCGTTCCACAGAGCTAATTTTAGAAATAGATAGACCAGAAACGGCTGTTTCGCATACAAATATCGGTAAGTGGTTTTCAGATTTAAAGTTTTATGAACGCAGCGGGAAAATTTTTGAAAAGACGCTTGAGTCTTACGGAGAAAATCATCCTGTGACACAATTTCATTTTGGATTCATTTTGAAAAGAAATTTATCATATGATGAAGCGGTGCACTCTTTTGGGGTCGCATCAGAAAACTTGACGGGACGGATGCGGATTATTGCATTAGAAGAATTAGCAAAATTGTATGAGCACCGATTAAAGGATTTAGCACCTGCATTAAGCTACACACAACAGGCCCAAATGCATTTAAATGATGATGAATCGCTATCAGAATCATTTAGAAGTCGTGAAAAGAATCATTTCTTAAAACGGGAAATGAGATTACGACGGAAATTATTTCCCGGGGAAGCGCAAGAAAAGACATAAAACGATTTTTAAATGATTAAAAAAAGACAAGTAAGGCCAGAATATGCTATAATAGCCGATAAGTAACAGAGATGGAAGGGCGAATTTTAATGGACATTAAATTGGATACGAAAAAAATTCTCGAAAAAGAATTCAAAACGGGTATGCGTGGCTATAACCAAGAAGAAGTAGATCTTTTTCTTGACGACGTAATCCAAGACTACCAATCATTTAAAAAGAAAATAACAGAAATAGAAAACGAAAACATTCAGATGCGAGAGCAACTTATAGAGTCTAAAAACCGTACCGCTACACCGAATACAGGTGCAACTAATTTTGATATTATCAAACGAATTACAAATTTAGAGAACCATGTATTTGGAGAAAAGTTATCAGGGGAACGCAATTAAACAACTATGTTGATTAGCAATGTAAACTACTGTATACTAGTAAAACCGTAGTGTAAATTTAGGTAATCGCTGCAAAGTTTAACTTTGTAGAGGAAAGTCCATGCTCACACGATTCTGAGATGATCGTAGTGTTTGTGCTCAGTGAAAAAATAAGCTGGGGCTTCGCGTATTACGCGTTGACGGCGGGAATACCTCCTAAGTCTTAGGATATGGATTAGGTTCCCTGAACAGTGCCACAGAAACGTAGCTGATACGGAAACGTATTAGATGGAACGCGGTAAACCCCACAAGTGAGAAACCCAAACTATGGTAGGGGCACTCTTCTGAAGGAATTGAACGGACGAAGGGACAGGATTTATACCTGTAGATAGATGATTACCGCCCCAAGTACGAGGCGCAAGCCGTTTGAGTACAGGGGAACAAAACATGGCTTATCGAATTTCCTATGGTATTTATGTTAAAGCTAATGCTCTCCGATAATAGGAGAGCTTTTCTTTTGGAAATATACGCAAATGAATGATATATATAATAGTCTATTTCATAATTACATGATGTTGCTATGCGGATATAATATTTAGTTCGGAAAAATTAATGCAACTATAGCGTGTGCGTGTGTAGGTATAGGGTTGTCTTATGAAATTGGTTTTGAAAATGTCACATAGAATTATGTTCGATGTAATAGAACAGGAGCTGTTAGTAGATGAAGGAATTTAATTTAGTCGCGACTTCCGCAATGGGGTTAGAAGGCATCGTAGCGGATGAAGTGAAAGCACTTGGTTATAAAACAACAACAGAAAATGGTAAAGTCTATTTTACGGGAGATACGACAGCAATTGCCAGAACGAATATGTGGCTCCGTGTTGCGGATCGTGTTCGCATTATCGTAGGCGAATTCCAGGCGAAAACCTTCGATGAATTATTTGAAAAGACAAAAGCACTTCCTTGGGAAACATTTTTGCCTGTAGACGCTGCCTTTCCTGTCGCAGGGAAATCTGTCAAATCTACCTTATATAGTGTACCAGACTGTCAAGCCATTGCTAAAAAAGCAATCGTAGAGCGTCTGAATCAGGCTTATAATCGTCAAGGCTTTTTACCGGAATCTGGCCCATTATTCAAGTTAGAAGTGTCCATTCTAAAAGATAAAGTCACATTTACGATTGATACAAGCGGTACAGGTCTACATAGACGTGGTTATCGTGTCGGTCAAGGTGAGGCACCGATTAAAGAAACATTGGCTGCAGCGCTCGTTCTTTTAACTAAATGGAATCCCGATCGCCCATTTCATGATCCACTATGTGGGTCAGGAACAATCCCAATTGAAGCGGCAATGATTGGTCAAAATATTGCACCAGGTACAAATCGTGAATTCTCAAGTGAACATTGGCCGTGGATCGGGCAAGATGTTTGGGACCGTGTCAGGGAAGAAGCAGAAGACTTAGCGAACTATGACCAACCTTTAACGATACTTGGTTCGGATGTAGATCCGCGAATGATTCAAATTTCTGAGTTGAACGCTGTAGAAGCAGGCTTTGTTGATTTAATAAAATGGGAACAAAAAGACATTAGTGAACTTGAAGTTCATGGCGTTAACGGTGTCATGGTTAGCAACCCACCTTACGGAGAACGATTAGGTGAAGTTGAAGAAGCAGAAGAAATAACAAAAACTATCGGAAAAATTATGAAGCATCATCCTTCTTGGTCAGTCTATATGATTTCTCCATTAGAGAACTTTGAAGCGTTATATGGTAAAAAAACGTCGAAAAAAAGGAAGCTATTTAACGGTTTTATCAGAACGGATTATTATCAGTTTTGGGGAAAGCGCCAGTAGCATAGTATGAATATCGTAATACGCTTAAAAAGTGGAAGAGGGAAAATCGCCTCTTCCTTTTGCATGCAAATTGGGAGGAGTTCGCCGTATGAAAAGTAAGATACCATTCCCGTTATCGAAAGACAAATCATTTTATGATTCGCTAAACGATTGGATTGGGGACACGTTGTATGATGATTTAACAGAAAAAGGATTTGAATGTCGGGATGAACAAATTTTCATGGCATTCCAAATTGAGCAAGCTTTAAAAGAAAAGAAAGTCCTTTTTGCAGAAGCAGGGGTAGGAACTGGAAAAACAATTGCTTACCTCCTACCAGCAATTGCCTACGCTAGGTATACAGGTAAGCCGGCGTTAATTTCATGCGCTGATGAGACATTAATAGAGCAATTGGTTAAAGAAGATGGCGATATTCATAAAATAAGCGTCGCCCTTGATTTGGAGATTGATGTAAGACTTGCAAAAGCAAGAGACCAGTATCTTTGTCTAAAACGGCTCGATGAAGCATCAGATTTCATGGCAGAAACATATATTGAAGAGGTAGAAGATAGTTTACCGGACTTCGTCTATGGGGCAGGTTCGTTACAGTCTATCCACCCTTACGGTGAGCGTTCTGCATACCCGAACTTAAGTGATGAGGAATGGGATACAGTTAATTATCACCCAGTACAACAATGTTCGGCTTGTGATTTAAGAAATCGTTGCGGACAAACAATTCATCGCAATCATTACCGCGAAGCAGTAGACATTGTGATTTGTTCACACGACTTTTATATGGAGCATGTTTGGACGAAAGACTCCAGAGAAAGACAAGGCCAATTACCCTTACTACCAGAAGTATCTATGGCGATTTTCGATGAAGGTCACTTGTTAGAATACTCAGCGCAGCGCGCCTTAACATATGAAGTACAGAATAATACCTTATTAAACCTACTTGAACGGGTAATGGTAAACGATGTGCGGGAAGAGACCTTATTGTTAATGGAAAATCTAATAGACACACATGAGAGTTTCTTCTCCTTATTAAACGTGTATGCTGAGGATAGCCTCGAAGAAAGAAAAGCAATCGAAAAAGCACCTGAATTGCTTGCAATTGGAGAGGATGCTGTTAAAATTTCCACTGCGCTTCTTGAACAATTTGTATTTGACGGGGAACTCTATACGATTCCAGAGTATGATTTAAAAATGGTGGAAGAGTATTTAGACCAGTACGTGTACTCAATGACATTATTTACATCAGAAGAAGATGCTGTAGATTGGCTAGAGTCACCTGAGGGTGAAATGACATTAGTCATTATGCCACGTCTTGTGACAGAAATTTTGAGAGAAAAACTGTTTTCTTCACAAACGCCTATTGTTTTTTCTTCCGCAACATTATCAATTCAAAAAGATTTTTCATATATGGCGGACGGGCTTGGCATTCAAGATTATCTTTCATTTTCAGTCGATTCTCCTTTTGATTATGAAGAAGTGATGAAAGTGTTTACGCATGAGCTTCAATCAACTGAAAAAACAAATAAAATTACCAAGCTAATTCAAGATGAGGAACAAACGCTTATTCTCTTTAAATCAAAATTGGCATTAGAACAATTTAAAGCAGAGCTGTCACCTGATGTAGCAGCACAGCTAGCTTTTGAAGGCGAACGCGAATTGTCGTCAATTGTTCGGGATTTCCAACAAAAGAAAGTAAACGTCCTTTGTTCGTATAATCTATGGGAAGGGCTAGATATTCCAGAAGATGCCCTTACAAAAGTTATTATACATGAATTGCCATTCCCTCCTGCGGACCCGCTCTTTGATGCGAGACGCGCGCACGCAACGGATTCATTTAAAGAAGTAGACCTGCCGTTTATGTTGTTACGACTAAGACAAGGAGTAGGGCGTTTAATTCGAACATCTGCAGATGCAGGTACAATACATCTATTGTTGTCTACGGAAGAGTCGCCGTTATTGAAAGAAATTAAAAGTGTATTACCAGTAGAAATGACAAACTTGTAACATAATAAAAGACTGTAGCGTACTCAAAATTAGAGTGGCTACAGTCTTTTTAGTTATTCTTCGTCAATTGTTAATAGAACAGTTAGTCGTTGTCCACTTTCAAGAACGACGGGTAGCTTAAAAGCTTTCTTAAAGCCAAAAAACTTAGTTGTACCTGTCATGACTGTTGGCGGAGATATATCAACGGTCAATCCGCCTTTTTCTAATATGGTGCACAGATTACCAGCCACCATGTTGCCAAGTTCGCCAGTAAAAGATTCGACCATTTCTCCTTCAATATTCATGCCGAACATGGCTTGTCCGATCTCACCAATAGCATCTATAGTTGTATCAATGATCAACCGACCTTTAATGCCGCCAATTAGCCCAATCAATACACTGAGCTCTTTTTGTTCGAATGGTTGCACGGTAATAGATGGCGATAGAACATCTAATTTAACTGGAATCACAGAAGTAAGTGATGAAATTGTAGCGTTTAGTATCATTTGAACATTCTTAGACGTACTCATTATAACCTACCTCCTAACTACAACGGTAGGTCAATCATACCATGAGTAAGGTCATGTGTAAAAGGCAAATGTTCAAATCGTGAAATTAATTACATCATTAAATTTCACAATCGGGTTGTGTAGTAGAATAAGGTCATTATAAAATTGACACGATTATGAACAATTAAAAATGGTATGATGGGTAGAGTAATAGAAGAAGGGAACGAAAAGTCTATGGCTAGTTTTGAATCAGCATTGAAAGAAGTGATAGAAAGAGCAGCAACTTTTGGCAAGGTTTTTGAGA
>JARIDM010000179.1 GCA_029263945.1 Sporosarcina sp. | reverse complement strand
TGATGAATCTAATGTATAATGTAATCAATGTGCCGCAAACGGGCCAAGTTATTGAATTTATTTATTAGGAGAATGTGGTTTATGATAGACGTTGAAATTATGAAAGCTAGAAAGAAATTACGTGTAGAGTTATTAGAAGAAGTATACAATCTACATTTCGATGGAGAAGGACAATTAAATAATTTATTGATTGCCAAAAAAGATGAGTTAATGGGAGAAAAGAATAGTGAAAAACACTTAGCTTATCATTATCTTCTTGAGTCAGGTTATATTTATATCGACAATATAGAGATAGAAGATGGCGTGGAGACAGAAATCAATCATATCAAATTAGAAAATGGATATGATTATGTAGCAATTAATATTTTATTAAAGGGAATAGACTATGTTGAGTCTATGTATGATCTAGATTAGCAAGAAAATACTTTTCTACGTTTGAGAATCGGGTGCGTTTGTGAAGTAAGTTATTCCTCATGCTTAAAAAAACATCAATGAAATCAATTATGATTTCATTGATGCTTTTCAAAATCTTTCTATATAAGCATTCTCAAATCGTAACTGCTTGTTCATCCATGCCTAATTGAATCATGGCCTCGGCAACTTCCCTTACTGTTATATCCAATGCACGGAATATCTTGTCATAGGTTTCAGTAGATAAATTATCGAAACCGCCCTCTGCACGTGAAATCGTTTTTTGACCAACACCTGCAATCTCTGCCAGTTCTTTTTGTGAATGACCGATTGCTATTCGACGCGAAAAGATGATTTTTGCGTATATAGGAGATAAGCCATCTAAAGTTCCCTTCAAGTCGGGGTGCTCTTTTTTCAATAAATTGGTCGTCATTTGTAAAAGATTATTTGTACGCTTCATTTTAATCCTCTCCTTCTAAATAATATCCTGGATTACTACATACTTTCCTGTACATTTCATAAGTTAAGTCCCTCATTGTATTTGTTTCATCTACATTTGGAATCAATGTTTTCTTAAAGTACTTTATAAATATATAGTTCGAAGTGTTTTCATAGGTAAGCGGAAAGAACAAAAAACGCAAATGTTCGTTCTTATTCATAGCATACCTAAGTTCATAGATTGGTATGACTTTCAATAATTTTACTAACTCATATCTTTTTGTTCTTGGATAGCCATTGAATGTAATCGTTATTTCAGTTTTCTTATTCAGTAAATCCTCCAATGGCTGTACACTTAAAAGATTAAGCGCACTTTGCAAAAACATTAAATGAAGTTTTGCTTCCTCAGAGTATTTGGATTCTTGGGCTAGCTGGATGAAAAAGTTTCCGACTACATCCTCATTGTTTTCATCTGAAATTGTTATTATATTATGTTTATTTATATTCATCATATGCACATTATATCATATATGACACCAATTAACTATTAATGGATGTCATATACGACTCCCCTTTCACTATTCATATTTGAAAAGCAATAAAACTTCCAACATCATTAAAATCTTTAACTTGTACTACCTTGTCTGAAAACTGCTTTACCGTTCTTGTGTTACTTCCTATCGTAAGGGATAACACATTAAACTCCTTTTCTTTTTTCTTTTTATTGAATACTTCTAGGAAGGAATCCTTTACTCGGTCTTCTCCATCGGTAATAAACACGACATCTGCCTGCTTGAAACGACTTTCATTTATTACATTCATCGCTCTATCAAGAGGAAGTGTAAAGTCCGTTCCTCCTCCTAAGAAAGTTTGAGCAAAATTGATCATATCTGAACTTTTTATTTTCCCTCTTTCATATTTAAAGATTTGTGTACGCGTAGAAAACAGGATTAAACAAAAATCTCTTTTCTGTTTTCTTGCAATCGACATTAGCGCTAACGTAAATCCTTTTGATTGGGTGTCGAGCTTGTGCATACTACCTGATTGATCT
>JARIDM010000128.1 GCA_029263945.1 Sporosarcina sp. | reverse complement strand
GGCTAAACTTGTTTCCGTCAGCCCCATAACTGACGTAGCGGCTGCAATTCTAAAATCACAAGCAAGTGCAAGTTCCAACCCACCGCCAAAAGCATAACCGTTTATCATCGCGATTGTCGGTTGTGGCAAGTTGTCAATCGCGTTAAATACGTGGCCAATCTTCAGTAAGTTTCGTTTAACTTGGCTATCCGTTAACGTCTTTCGTTCTTTTAAGTCCGCCCCTACACTGAATGCGCGCTCCCCAGCGCCAGTGAAAATTACGCAACCAATGTCTGGGTTAATCTGAATGGCTTCTGTAATTTGTTCGAGTTCACTTAACAAATCATAATTAAACGCATTCATCGCCTGTGGTCGATTCAACGTCACAAACGCCAAGCGCCCCTTTTGTTCAAACTGAACGTGCTCCATCTTAAACGCCCCCTCGTCTCCCGTATTTATAAAGTAAAACATACCATGAAATAGATTCGGATACCATTTAAGCTATTTTTCCTATATACTGAATAAAAATGAAATTTAAAGGGGAACAAAAGTCGACTATGAATATTTTTGTAGGAAGACAGCCAATTCTCGATTTGAATGAAGATATATATGGCTACGAACTACTTCATCGAGATAGCACAGAAAACGCTTTTCCCAACATCGACCCTGACCAAGCAACAATTGAATTGCTGATCAATACATTTATTTCAATAGGCTCAAAAGAAATTGTGGGCCAACACCTGTCCTTTATTAACTTCACAGGAAGTTTACTCGCACAAGACGTTTTTGACGGACTAGACCCGCAGACAGTTGTGATTGAGGTGTTAGAAGATGTTGCGGTGACGCCATCACTTTTAACGAAACTGAGAGAACTAAAAGCGGAAGGATTTAGAATCGCTCTAGACGATTTTGAACTCCAAGAACAGCATCATGTGCACAAAGAACTTTTTAATATTGTAGACATTATTAAAATTGACTTCAGAGCGACAACGGCCGAAGCAAGAGCCAAGATGGAACGGTTTATTCGCTGTTACCCTCAAATTCAATTGCTTGCTGAAAAAGTGGAAACAAAAGCAGACTTAATCGAAGCGCGGCTTGCAGGCTATACACTGTTTCAAGGTTTTTTCTTCGCAGAACCTGAAATTATCGAGGGTTTTGAAATTCCGCCGAAACCGCTGCTTCACTTCCAAATAATTGAGCAATTGCATGATCCAGATGCGAATATTGAAAGGATTGCTACGCTCATTAAATCGGACATTTCACTGACGTACAGGCTCCTTAGAGTGGTCAACTCAGCTGGAATCGGTGTGGTACAAGAAATACGTTCCATTAAACAAGCGTTAGTCATACTCGGCTTAAATGAAATGCGAAAATGGGTGCAAGTACTCGCACTACGTGAATTTGGTCAAAGTGATTCAGGTGGCCGGATTCAAGCGCTCATTGACTTTTCATTGGCGCGCGCGAAACTATGCGAACAACTCGCCGTAGAAACAGGCAAATCAAATCGAGATGAATATTTTTTAACTGGCTTATTTTCAATGATGGATTTAATTATGAAACAAGAATGGCCAGCAATCTTCACGCAAATTTCATTGTCGCAAAAAGTACAAGATACACTTCTTGGAAAAGAAACGGAGATTAGTCCTTATGTTCGACTTATCGAAGCCATTGAACGACTTGACAGTGACCAAATCGATGCATTCGCAAAAGAAATGAACATCGACCAAGTGAGGCTGACTAAATACTCGCAACAAGCAAATCGTTGGGCGCGTATGCTTGATTGACAGGCGAGTGGGTAAATCTAAGTCCGAAAAAATAGTAGATAGGGGTTGCGTTCATTGAGCGTTGTAATTGTGACAGACAGTACGGCGTATTTGCCGACTTATAAAATGGAAGCACTGGACATCCATATGATTCCACTAACCGTGACACTGGATGGGCAGGCATATCAAGAAGAAATCGACATTAGTGCCAAAGAATTTTACAATAAAGTACGCGGTGAAGGGCCCCTTCCAAAGTCTTCTCAACCTCCTGTGGGAGAATTTGTCAGTCTTTTTGAATCCTTCGTACCCAAATATGACGAAGTGATTTCAATTCATTTATCAAGTGGGATTAGCGGTACATTAGCAGGTGCCGTACAAGCCGGTGAAATGGTGAAAGATGTTGTGGTTCACGTGTTTGACTCAGAAGTATCATGTTATATGCAAGGTTTTTATGTGCTACGCGCAGCCAAACTTGCCAAAAAAGGATTACCTGCAACAGCGATTCTTGCTGAATTAAATGAAATGAAAAAGTCCATGCGTGCCTATTTCATGGTAGATGATTTAGCCCATTTACAGCGTGGCGGCAGGCTTTCAAGTGCACAAGCGCTTATCGGTGGCCTTTTACAAGTAAAGCCGATTTTACATTTCGAGGAAAAAGTGATTGTCCCGTTTGAAAAAATTCGTACGCGTAAAAAAGCGATGAAGCGAATTTCAGATATGTTAGCAGCAGATGCAGCCAAAATGCCCTTGGAAGCAGCCATTATTCACGGCAACTGTCCAAAAGACGCAGCAGAATGGATGCGGGAATTAAAAGAAGAACTACCTGACGTGCTATTTACCATCAGTCATTTCGGTCCTGTCATCGGCACACATTTAGGCGAAGGTGCGATGGGCTTGGGCTGGGTAGAAAGAAAAGAATAATCATCCGTGGGTGCCGATATGAGGTACCCACCTCATTTAAAGGAGGAACGCGATTGACAACAACGATTCATCCAGCTGTTCAACGCTTCTTAGCAGGTCGCATTTGGCTACGGGCGCATACCCCTTTTCCGTTGCCACTCATCAACGAACAAATCACCTTAGGCCATATTCAAACCATCCCGGGCATCACCAGTACCTTAACCCCATTAAAAAACCAAAAACACTTCTGTAATCGCTGTGAAAACGACAACCCCATTCGGTTTACAACATTTGACTGTGCAAAATGCAACGGCCCTTGTACGTATTGTCGCCATTGTCTTAAAATGGGGCGTGTGTCAACGTGTACAGATTTAATTTATTGGTCGGGCGAAGCGCCCACTTACAGTCAAACGCATACAATGGCGTGGGCAGGGCAACTTACGCCGAGCCAACAAAAAGCCTCTCATGAACTCCTGGCAAGTACAAAGCAAGGAAAGGCGCATCTTTTGTATGCGGTATGTGGTGCAGGGAAAACAGAGATCCTCTTCGAACCCATTTACCAACTGCTGTCGGAAGGAAAACGAATTTGTCTGGCGGCACCTCGCGTAGATGTCATTCTTGAACTTGAACCGCGTCTTCGGGCGGCTTTCCCGTCAACGGTAATTGATGCGTTATACGGCGGCGCAGAACCGATCACAGAAGCGGCGCAACTGATTCTTGCGACAACCCATCAGCTATACAGGTTTCAGGAAGCATTCGACGTGATTTTTGTCGATGAAGCAGATGCATTTCCATACACTGCTGACGAAACGTTACAGCGTGCAGTACGAAAGGCCGCAAAACCAATGGCACCGATTCACGCGGTAACCGCAACCCCGTCTGCAGACCTCTTACAAGCGAGAAGAAAGTCGGAAGCCGTTTCCGTGTTAAACAGGCGGTACCACGGACACGCACTGCCTGTTCCGAGGTATGAACCTTTATGGCGCTATTCGCAGCAAATCCAAAAAGGCCGGCTACCTCAAAAGCTGATCCATTGGGTCAATACGCAACTAGAAAAACAACAACCTTTTCTACTTTTTTTTCACAGCATTGCGTTAATGAAAGCGGTAGAGCCTTTATTTCAACAGCTTCATCCCCAAATATTCGCTGTACACGCAGCAGATGAAAACCGTAAAGAAATTGTCCAAAAGCTACGCGACAAAAAAGTGCCTGGCCTCCTCACGACGACAATATTAGAACGCGGAATCACCATTCCAAATGTTCAAGTCGCAGTCGTAGGTGCTGAACAACAAATCTTTACCAAAGGGGCACTCATCCAAATTGGCGGCCGTGTTGGCAGGTCAGTCGTACATCCAACGGGTGATTTCGTTCTTTTTCACCACGGGATCTCCTACGCCATGGATGACGCAAAAAATGAAATACAGAAACTAAATAAAGGGGGAAGGATACGGTGACAGAATGCTTGCTGTGTAATCAACCGCTCCTTGATACGCCTTCCTGGAAATCGGTTCTCTCTATAGAAGAACCACCGCTCATTTGCGCAACTTGTCATCAGCAGTTTGAAAAAAACGACAAAAAAGATGTAGACACTGTCATCGACCAAGTGACTTCTCTATATACTTATAACGAAGCGATGCAAACGTATTTACACCAATTTAAGTTTTTGCAAGACGTCGCACTGGCCGCTGTCTTCAAAAAGGACTTGCGAAAAGTCCTAGGGAAAAGCGCAGCACGTTCAAAAGCAACAGTCGTGCCAATTCCGATGCATCCAGAACGAGAAACAGCAAGAACTTTTGCGCATGTTGAAGAATTACTAAAAAGTGCCGATATAAACTATACGGATGTATTAGAAAAAATTCATCTCGAATCAATGGGCACAAAAACGAAAACAGAAAGACTCAATATGGAACGCTTGTTTCAAGTGAAATCCAACCAAGTTATTCAACCAAAAACGTATATACTCGTAGATGATATTTATACGACGGGCACTACACTTCGACGTGCTGCAACCCTCTTAAAAGAAGCAGGTGCAACGAGGGTCGAAGCGGTGACACTTATCCGTGCGAAATAGAGAGCGTAAGGGAGAGAGTTATTATGAAGAATCAAGGGGAAGTAAGAAATTGTCCAACATGTGATGTGTTTTTTAACTATACAGGGCTTCGTGAAGTGTGTGCAAAATGCGCACAAGCAGAAGAAAAATTATACCAAGAAGTCTATCGTTTTTTAAGAAGACGTGAAAACCGTGCAGCTTCGATTGAAAGAATCGTAGAAGCAACAGGCGTTACCGCAGAACTACTTCACAAATGGGTGAAAATTGGTCGTTTACAACCAACAATGTTCCCAAACCTTGGCTATCCATGCGATCGGTGTGGCGGTCTCACAACGAAAGGGAAAATTTGTAACGCATGTAGTGACGCCATCACTTCAGATTTAAACCAGCTCCAAGCAGCCGAGGAGTTTAGAGAAGCGATTCGAGATAACCAAGAAGCGACTTACCACGCCAATAAAAGAAAATAAAAAATAATTTGGAGGAGGATATAATGTATTCTCTCCTCTGAAAAATGAAGTGAAATTCAAAATTCCTACGAAAGACCCTAAATTTTATTGACTTTATGCCGAAATAATAGAAGAACAACAAAACCAAAAGGAGAGAGTCCAATGAAAATTAACAACGTAAACCTACCAATTGTTAACCCTTATAAAGCAAATGAATCAACAATCCAAAAAGCAAAACAACACGTAAACACACAAACAGATAAAATTGAAATCTCTTCTAAAGCAAAGCAATTATCAGAAACTTCATCTTTCACAATTGAAAGAAACGACCGTATACAAGACATTCAAGCACAAATCGAGGCAGGAACTTACAAAGTCGATGCACGTGAACTTGCGGGGAACTTAGCCGCATACTTTAACAAGTAAAACTTTAAGAAAGTAGCTGACAACATGTCGATAACAAAAATCTTGACCACACTCGAACACTTAGAAAAAATTCATAAAAGCTTACTAAGTCTCGCGTATGACAAGGCAGAACTCATCAAGAATGGTGACATGGAAGCGCTAGACGAATTGTTAAAAGGGGAGCAAGCACATCTTGCAGGCATTGTACAAATGGAAACCCAAAGACAAAAAGCCGTCACAGATTATTTGAAAGATCAAGGACGATCGATTTCAAATGGCCCTACACTGACAGAACTGATGCGTGTAGTCCCAGAAGAAGATAGAAAAAGCCTTGAGGAGGCGAAGGACCGTCTCCTGCATGCGATTCATGAACTGAAATGGCAGAATGAATTGAACCAAAAACTGACCTATCAATCGCTTCAATTCGTGAATCTTTCGCTGGACATGGTCAGACCGCAAACTGAGTCGGTCAATTATACACAAACAGAAGTACAAGGAATGGCAAAGTCGATCGAGAAACGCTCTTTCGATTCAAAGGCCTAAGGAGGACAATCATGCGCTCTACATTTATGGGACTTGAAACAAGTAAACGCGGGGTCTACACACAACAATCCGCGCTCTATACAACAGGACACAACATCAGTAATGCCAACACGCTTGGCTACTCACGTCAACGCGTGAACATGGAGTCGACATCTGGGTTTCCAGGTATCGGACTCAACTCGGGTACAATGCCGGGATTCTTAGGAACGGGTGTACAAGCAGGGTCGATTCAACGAATTCGTGATGGTTTTGTTGACCAACAATATCGAGGCGAATCAAATAAACTCGGCTATTGGGACACGCAGTCGAAAGCAATCGCAGAGTTGGAAGACGTCCTTGCAGAGCCATCAACTTACGGGCTCCAACAATCCTTTAGTGATTTTTGGCAAGCACTTCAAACACTTTCAGCTAATCCAGAAAACGGCGGCGCACGAGCGGTTGTTGTTGAACGCGGTGTCGCAGTTGCAGATTCATTCAATTATATAGATAAGTCATTAAATGAAATCAAAACGAATTTAGGAAAAGAAATTGAATTTTCCACAACAAAAATCAACTCGATTCTGGATTCAATCGGGAAACTAAACCAACAAATTTCAGAAGTGGAACCAAATGGTTACTTACCGAATGATTTATATGATGCACG
>JARIDM010000124.1 GCA_029263945.1 Sporosarcina sp. | reverse complement strand
CCAGAAGCGTGGAGCGTCGATGGGCGGGACAGCTGGTTTTTCAATACAGAAGAAGCATTTATCGGCGCGATGGGTGATTTAGGCGTTCATAAAACGGATCTCATGCGTGACCTGTTAGGTGAAGAGTTCGCTGAAGTAGCTGGATTTGTGGAGACGAATGCCAAAGTAGATACTGAGATTGATGATAACGCAGTTTGTGTGTTGAAAACGGAATCAGGCATTATTGGCACGCTAGCAGCAAGTTGGGCGTACGCTGCAGCGTCAGATAATTCCACTATCATTTACGGAGAAAAAGCGATTCTTCGATTGGAAGATGATCCAACCTATTCACTCATCGTTCAATATACCAATGGGGAAGTCGTTAAGTATGAGTTAGGCGCAATTCAAACGAATGAAGACGGCGGACAGCACACGTCACATGTCATCGATCATTTCGTATCAGCCATTGTGAACGATACAGATGTGCCTATACCTGGAGAAGAAGGGTTAAAATCATTGGAAGTTGTCTTGGCAGCACTCGCTTCTAGTGAAAGCAAAAAAGTTGTCGCGCTTTAACGAATCGCTGAAAGTGGAGGGTTTACGTATGAAACTAGGTGTATTTGTGGTTTTATTTGCAGAGAAATCGTTTGAAGAAATGTTAGACCATGTCAAAAGTAAAGGGGTAGAAGCTGTTGAAATCGGGACAGGCGGAAACCCCGGGGATGCGCATTGTAAAGTGGATGAGCTCCTCGCTAGTGAAGAAAAACGTCAAGCATATTTGGAACAGGTGCACTCGCGCGGTTTAACGATCAGTGCGTTTAGTTGTCACAATAACCCAGTTTCTCCGAATCAGGAAGAAGCGAAGGAAGCCCATGAAACCTTGGTGAAAACGATTAAACTCGCAAGTTTACTAGGCGTTCCTGTCGTCAACACATTCTCGGGAACACCTGGCTCAGATGAAGAAGCAACACAACCAAACTGGCCAATTTCACCATGGCCAAATGAATATACGGACATTTACAACTGGCAATGGGAAGCGAAACTTATTCCCTATTGGAAAGAAATCGGGAAACTTGCCGAAGAACATCATGTGAAAATTGGGATTGAATTGCATGGTGGATTTTCTGTGCACACGCCGTATACGCTATTGAAATTAAGAAACAGAACGTCACCAGCAATCGGGGCAAATTTAGACCCGAGCCATTTATGGTGGCAGGGGATTGACCCTGTGGCGGCCATTAAAATTCTTGGAAAAGAAAATGCGATTCATCATTTCCACGCAAAAGATACGTTTATTGACCAAGAAAACGTTAATATGTACGGCTTAACAGATATGCAGCCTTACGGAGATGTGCAAACACGCGCATGGACATTCCGTTCGGTTGGGTGTGGCCATAGTTTACAGGATTGGTCAGATATGATGAGTGCACTGCGCACGTACGGCTATGATTATGTCGTCAGTATCGAACATGAAGACCCGTTAATGTCTGTAGACGAGGGCTTTACACGTGCGGTATTTAATTTAAAATCTGTGTTAATTAAAGATCAACCTGCCGAGATGTGGTGGGTATAATAAAATTTTGCTGTGCTCTATGAGGGAAGGACACATAGTCCACGGCTTTTTTCTTGATAAATGATGTTGGCCAGATTTAGTTACCCCCTACCGAGAGGTGCAAACTTTTGTTAGGATTGAAGACAGTAGTGTAGGGCGAAAGTGAGGTTGAATACTTGCGGAAAGTTAAAGTAGGCATTATAGGCTGTGGAACGATTAGTGCAATTTATATGAAAAACATTCCAACCTTTACGCACCTTGAACTTGTTGCCTGTGCTGATATAAATAAAGAACGTGCACGTGCGCAAGCTGAAAAATTTCAAATCCCTGAAGTGTTAACTGTAGAAGAATTACTTGAAAGTCCAACTGTTGAATTAGTGATTAATTTAACCATTCCGAAAGTACATGCGGAAATTGCATTAAAGGCGCTTCGAAACGGAAAACACGTCTACGGTGAAAAACCATTGGCTGTTACGCTTGATGAAGGTAAAGAAATCTTAGCGGTTGCGAAAGAAAAGGGATACTTGATCGGGAGTGCACCTGATACATTTTTAGGTGCGGGGGTGCAAACAGTCATTCAGTTAATAGAAGAGGGTGTAATTGGTCAGCTGATTGGTGCTTCGGCATTTATGATTGGACGGGGACCTGAACACTGGCATCCAGAGCCCGCTTTTTTCTATAAAGAAGGCGGCGGTCCGATGTTTGACATGGGGCCGTATTATTTAACTGCATTGGTGGCAATGCTCGGTCCGATTAGGCGTCTATCAGGCACGACGCGCATTAGTTATGCAGAAAGACAGATTTTAAGCGCGCCACATGCAGGCGCGGCAATGACAGTTGAAACACCAACGCATATCGCAGGGACATTGGACTTTGCTTCGGGTGCAGTGGCTACCCTTACAACTAGTTTCGATGCATTCGGCGGGTCGACACTTCCGCCGATTGAAATATACGGCAGTGAAGGAACGATTGTAGTCCCTGATCCAAATACGTTTGGCGGGGTTGTTAAACTGAGAAGACGAGATGAGGAAGCATTCACTGAAATTCCACTCATCCACACCTATGATGAAAATAGTCGTGGCATTGGTGTCGCGGATATGGCGCGAGCGATTGTTACGAGTAAACCGTATCGTGCAAATGGTGAACTTGCTTATCATGTACTCGAAGCGATGCACGGTTTTCATAAATCATCGGATACTGGCATGTTTTATCAAATGCAAAGTACGTGTGAAAAACCAAGGCCAATACCAGTGGGGCATCAATTTTAACACGGCAACAATAAAAAAGTTGTGAAGCAAGGACCTATCGTCTTTGTTTCACAACTTTTTAAATTTAAGCAGCTTTTTTGTGTAGGGCCACCATATGAAAAGCCATAAAAGAGAGGCCGGCAACGAGAGAAGCGGTAAAGAATACGAGTAAGAAAGGAAGTACTTTCACACTAATTGCGACAATGACCACGTTAAGGATGACAACAATTAGCGAGGTGATTGGATTCTTAAGTGTCATATACAAAGCATTTTTCAAGGTTTGTTTTAGTTTTGTGTCAAAATGCACTGTGTTCGAAAAGAAGTGTAAGGTGAACATTGCCATGTATATAAAGAGCGCAAAGAATAAATATTTTAATACATCATGAATATTCGTTGTAAAATAGTAATAATCGATTAGCAAGATTGACCAAATCCCTACAATGACCAACCCGCCAAGTGAGCTTCTCTTGTAATTTATACGGTAATATTTCCAAAATGAGCGAATTAACGGGACGTCTAACTCATTTAAAGCCCATCTACGGATTAAGGCGAACATCGCAGTTGTTGCAGGGAAAAAGACAAACGGAAGCAGCAACGCGATAATGGCAATGAAAAATAGCATTTGATCGATCGAGTCAACGATCAATAAATTCAATGCCACGATAAATATTGGTAGATTAAAGAATACCCACAATAAGTTTGTAACGGCAAGTCTTGTTAACCATTCTGTAATGATATATACGATACCCATTAGCCCATCTGTTTTCATTTATATATCCACCTTTACGCGCGTCAATTTGATAATTGATGGCAATCGATTTATGTAACTGACACGTTAATCATTTTTTGAAAGTTTTTTTTCATTTTCACATTTAGCATGCTTGCTCATGTGAATTCCTATACTTGTCATTCTATAGTCTACGCGGTTAATTAACAATGGTGGATATTTTTTTCTAAATTAGGATTTACTGTGAAAACTATTTACAACTATGTGGATTAGTGGTATTCTTTGATTGTAAGCGAAACCAAATGTGCGGGGGAGGAAATTAGATATGACTTTAAGTAAATATAAAGGCATTATTCCAGCGTTCTATGCGTGCTACGATGAGGCTGGCGAAATTTCAGCTGAACGGATCGAAGCATTAGCCAATCACCTCTATAAAAAAGGTGTCAAAGGACTTTATGTAGGGGGAAGCTCAGGGGAATGTATTTACCAAAACCTTGAGGAAAGAAAAGCAACATTAAAATATGTAGCGGATGCGGTTAAAGGAAAACTAACACTCATTGCGCATGTTGGTGCACCTTCAACAAGAGACAGCATTGCGTTAGCAAAATATGCTGAAGAATTAGGCTATGATGCGCTATCTGCAATTCCACCTATTTACTTTTCATTGCCAGAAGCGGCGATTGAGACGTATTGGACTGAAATTATGAATGCAACTGAACTTCCTTTTATCATTTACAACATACCACAAACAACGGGGTATAATCTTTCCATTACATTGCTTAAAAAGATGATGGAAAACGACAAGTTAATTGGCGTGAAAAACTCCTCTATGCCGGTAATGGATATCGAACGCTTTAAAGCAGCCGCAACGAAAGAAGATTTCCTTGTATTCAATGGTCCTGATGAACAGTATGTTGCAGGTCGACTGATTGGTGCAGATGCAGGTATTGGTGGAACTTACGCCGCAATGCCAGAATTATTCTTGAAAGCGGAAGCGTTTTTCGTCGCAGGAAACGTTGAACAAGCGAAAAACATTCAAAAAGAAATTACAGATATCATTATTGAACTTTGTTCCTTAAATGGCTCTATGTATTCGGTTATTAAAGAAGTATATAAATTAAATGGCTTGAATATTGGTTCTGTAAGAGGTCCTTTAGCGCCAGTTTCAGGAGAAGATCTTCAAAAAATTGAAAGCATTAAAAACTTGATTGATGCAACAATTACGAAGTACGAAGCTGTTCCAGTCAAATGAGCACAGTAAAGTACGGCGTCGTCGGAACGGGTTATTTCGGTGCAGAACTTGCTAGAATCTTACATGCAATTGAAGGCGCAGAAGTCGTGGCTGTCTACGATCCAAGTCATGCAGAAGAGATTGCGCACGAATTGAATTGTACGATGGAACCAACGATTGAAACGTTATGTGCGCGGGAAGATATTGATGCGGTCATTGTTGCTTCACCAAACGCAGACCATAAAGAACCAGTCTTACTCGCAGCAAAACACCATAAACATGTGTTTTGCGAGAAACCGATTGCACTCTCTTATACAGATTGTGATGAAATGATTGACGTGACGAAGAAAAATGACCTCATCTTTATGGCGGGTCATGTGATGAACTTCATGGATGGTGTACGCCATGCGAAAGCACTAATTCACGAAGGTGTCATCGGAGATGTTGTGTTTTGTCATGCTGAACGAACGGGTTGGGAAGAAGCCCAAAAGACGGTCAGTTGGAAAAAGAATCGTGAAATTTCTGGCGGTCACCTCTACCACCATATCCATGAATTAGACTTCATTCAATTTATCATGGGGCCTGCAACACGTGTGAATATGGTCGGCGGAAATGTTGCCCATCAAGCAGAAGGTTTCGGCGATGAAGATGACTTATTACTGATTACACTTGAATTTACTGATAATAGATACGCGACATTACAATATGGATCTGCTTTTAGATTTAACGAACATTATATTAAAATACAAGGAACAAAAGGTGCTATTTTACTAGATCTCCAAGATGTGAAAGTCGTTGTAAAAACAGTAGAAAAAGAAGAACAGTTTTTGTTACACGCTTCTGAAGCTGAAGATCTGGATAGAGCTCGAACTTACCAGAATCTTGATGGTGGCATTATGTACGGGAAACCAAGCCAGTCGGTTCCGCTGTGGTTAGACACCATTATGAAAAGAGAACTTCAGTATTTCCATGATGTGATTTTAGGGGCGCCAATCGATGAAGAGTTTATTCCTTTGTTAGATGGTACAGCTGCAAGAGCGTCAATCGCAACGGCAGACGCACTTACCCTATCGCTTCAGGAAGATCGAAAAGTGAATGTGCAAGAAATTACAGCTCAGTAATCGGTACTAAAAGTAATCTGCGTTCAAATGAAAGCGATTACTTACAAATATAAAAAGAATAAGGAGAGATTAGCATGTTTAAGAAAAATTTGTTCAAAGGCTTTTTGATGATGGCAATTGCTTCCCTATTACTATCGGCTTGTTCAAGTGGCGATAAAGGATCAAAAGGTACTGAAAAAGGCGAAGATGGTAAAGACAAAGTACAGCTGACGCTATGGTTAACACCACAATGGGAAGGTGTTCTTGATGCTTCAGAAGAGGGTGCAAATCATGACAGCTTCTTCAAACATGCAGCAGAAAGATTCTCAGAAGAATATGACGAGTATGATGTAGATGTAAAAGTTGAAGTTGTTGCATCTGATCAACGTGATGAACTGTTAAACGTAAACCTTAACGGCGGAACACCTCCAGACATTTTCTATGAGAGCGTCTTTGCAATGGGTGAATATGCACATAGAGGCGCGCTTGTTCCTTTAGATGATGCGATTGATGAAGATGCAAAAAGTGACATCGGTGAAGCGTATTGGGATAACGTAACATTTGGAGATGAAGTATACTTCTACCCATTCTCACATATGCCAGGAACACTTTCTTATAATGCAGACATGTTCAAAGCAGCAGGCTTAGAAGAATATATTGGCGATGAAGATGGCATCCAGACTTGGACATTAGACGAATACAACACAATTTTAGAAACACTAAAGACTGATTTACCAAAAGATGAGTATACAAATGCTTTCCCAATGTCTCTATATGCACTTAATGACCAAGGAGATACTTGGAACCTTGCTTACTTAAGAATGTTTGGCAATGAGTTCTTTGATGAAGACGGCAATATCATTTTAGACGATGCAAACGGTGCAAAAGCAGCAGAGTGGTTGAAGCATATTTATGATGAAGGATTAACAAATCCTGGTGCTGAATCTGTATCTTCAAATGATACAATTGCGATGTTCCAAAACCAACAACTTGCGATTAACTTTACAAACTCTGTTCTATTTAACAATATGAAAGCAGATATGGAAAGTGGCCAAGTACCAGAATTTGATGCAAGACTTGCGAACATTCCATCAGAAAGTGGAGATCCATTAACATTTACGTATGTAACAGGATCTGCAGTATTTGACAGTGGAGACGAAACGAAAATTAAAGTAGCAAAAGACTTCGTTAAATTTTATTCATCAGATGAAGAGCTTGTGAAATCATCTAAGAACGGTGTGCCAGTGAGAAGTTCAGTAGCTGAACAATATGCAGATGAAAATCCATTGTTCGCAGCGTTCGATGAAAACGCAGAATATGTCTTTAGCTTCACAGGTAACGTACCAGGTTATAGCCAATTAAGACAAGTTCTTTACCCTGAACTTCAAGCACTTTATACAGGTGAAAAAACACCAGAAGAAGTCGTGAAATCTTATCAAGAAAAAGGCAATGTGATTATTCAAGAATCCAAAGAGGATTCAGTTATTTTCAACAAGTAAAATCATAGGCGTGTGACTACTATAATTGAGCCCCTTTAATGGGGCTCAATCTATATAGAAGGGTTAAGGATAATTATGAATATTAACAGAGCTGCATTTAAGGAAAATATGACGGCTTATCTGTTTATTGCACCACAGTTTATTCTGTTTTTTCTCTTTCTAGTTTATCCTATATTTGAAGGTATTCGATTAAGCTTATTCAAGATTAATTATCAGCAAGAGACGTTTGTTGGCTTGGATAACTACATAAAACTATTTAGTGATCCAGTCTTTCTAAAAGCAACGATGAACACGGTCATTTTTGTTATTTTCATTGTTGCGTTAACCGTATTTTTTGGAATTTTTGTTGCTTCAGCCGTATTTGATAAAAATGCAAAATATGTTTCTTTTATAAGAGGCAGTTATTATATACCAGTTATGGTTTCAATGGTTGTTATGAGTATGATTTGGGGATTCTTACTAAATCCTGCGAATGGTTTGATTCCATATATTACGAGAGAAGTGGGATTGCCCACAGTAAACTTCCTTGGGAATAAAGATTACGTATTACCTGTCATTATATTTGTTACTTTTGCGACGAACGTTGGCCAGGCGATTATCCTTTATATTGCTGCGATGATCGGTGTGCCAAATGATTTATTTGAAGCAGCTGAAATTGACGGTGCAAGTAGAATGCAGGTCATCAGAAAGATTTTAATTCCTTCAGTGAAGCCAATGACGATTTATATTACGATTATCAACATTATTGCCGTATTAAAAATCTTCGTTGTCATTCAATTATTAACGGGTGGCGGTCCAAATAACGCATCTACAACACTCATGTACTTCTTATATAATAACGCTTTTAAATACAATCAATTGGGCATTGCCTCAGCTGTTGGTGTGATTATGTTCACAATCACATTAATCTTGTCTGTTCCGCAGTTAAGAGCGATGTTAAAGAACGATTAGGGGTGAGAAGATGTTTGGGCGAAAACGAAAAGACAGAATGAAAAAAGAACCATTTGATATCCTATCCAATATTTTTGTAACTTTCTTTGCGGTGTTAAGTTTATTTCCACTGTACTGGTTATTTACGAGTTCGTTAAAAAATAGTTCTGACGTTGTGAAAATGCCTCCTGACTGGTTCCCTAAAACGATGACGTTATCCAATTACATTGAGGTATTTAATAGTCAACCGGCGTTAAGATGGACATTTAATAGTTTAGTTGTATCCCTTGTCGCAACAGTTGCACTGATCATTGTCAGTTGTTTAGCTGCATATGCGTTTTCTAAAATGAGATTTAAAGGGAAAAACGTTCTCTTTATTATGTTCATCTCCAGTTTGATGGTGCCTAAAGAAGTGGTCATTGTGCCGTTATTCCGCGTGATTCAAGATCTTGGGATGGTCAATACGCTAAACGGTATGATTTGGCCAAACGTCGCCACAGCTTTCGGTGTGTTTTTACTAAAAGGGTTCTTTGACGGCATCCCAGATTCACTTCGGGAGTCCGCAAAAATTGATGGGGCAAGTGAGATAAAGATTCTTTATAAAATTATGTTACCCATCGTAAAACCAGGAATTGGTGCGTTGTTTATTCTTAACTTTGTACAAGTCTGGAATGACTATTTATGGCAATTGGTTGTTGGCCAAGAGAACGAAGTCAAAACCTTAATGGTTGGTGTTGCAACGTTGATGCAAGACTTGAATCCAAACTTTGCTTATAAAATGGCTGGTGCAACGGTAGCTGCCATTCCAATGTTAGTGATTTTCCTCCTTTTCCAAAGTTACTTTACACGCGGGATTTCAGTAGGTGCTGTTAAAGAATAAGTAAAAAAGGAGAGACGGGTTAAAATGAAAAGTAAAACAGATGTATTTTCATTACTTAAAGGTAAGCTGGTTGTGTCTTGTCAGGCACTTCCAGAAGAACCGCTCCACAGTCCGTTCATTATGGGAAGAATGGCTTACGCCGCAATGTTGGGCGGAGCTGCGGGCATTCGAGCGAATAGTGTAGAAGACATTCAAGAAATTAAAAAGAATGTAGACTTACCGATCATCGGTATTATTAAAGAGGTGTACGAGAATTCGGCTGTATTTATCACACCGACGATGAAAGAAATCGATGCGTTGTGTGCAGAAGGCGTAGAGATCATTGCGCTTGACGCAACGAAGCGAATAAGACCAGATGGCAAAACAATTAGCGAGGTATTCCCGTTGATTCGCGAAAAGTATCCAAACCAATTATTTATGGCGGATTGTTCTACATATGAAGAAGCAAAAGAAGCTTATGCATTAGGATTTGACTGCTTGGGTACGACACTGAGTGGCTATACTGAGTATACGGAGGGGACAACTTTACCGAATTTTGGTATGCTAGAAAGATTAGCAAAAGACTTCCCGCTTCCAATCATTGCGGAAGGTGGCATTTGGACACCCGAACAATGTAAGCACGCTTTTGAATTAGGTGTAGATGCAGCCGTTGTCGGTACTGCAATTACGAGACCGATGGATATTACGAAACGTTTTATACGAGAGATGAATAAATAAGAAACAGGATGTCAGAAGCTGGCATCCCGTTTTCTTTTAAAGATGAAAATAAAATTACGATATATAAGTTCAAGGTGTGAAACCGCTTGAACTACCTAGATATAGAGTAGGAGGAACACACATGACAAGGGTAGATATTCTTGCGTTGATTAATTCAAGATACAATAACTTTACGAATACAGAGAAAAAAGTAGCGAATTACGTACTTGAAAATACAAAAGATGTCATCTACATGTCCATTACCGATTTAGCAGAAGTATGTGGTGTCGGGGAATCGAGTGTATTTAGATTTTGTAAAACGTTGAAATTACGTGGGTATCAAGAATTTAAAATTGCGCTGGCGCACAATGCCACCATTGGTAATGAAATGCCCCAACTTTCGAATAAAGTCACGATGGAAGATACGATTGAAGAGTTGTCTTCAAAAATGTTAGCAGCGAATGTAAGTGCGTTAACAGAGACACATAATTTAATCGATTTTGAAGATGTCGCCAAAGCAGTAGATTTAATTATAAAAGCGGAGCGGGTTCACTTTTTTGGTGTAGGTTCGTCGTTAATGACTGCGTTAGAAGCAAAAAACAAGTTTATGCGCGTGACGAATAAGACGGAGTGTACAATGGATTCGCATTTGCAAATTATGTCTGCATCGTTAATGACAGCAGCAGATGTTGCGGTGTTAATCTCCTATTCAGGCTCGACAAAAGATACAATCGAAGTTGCGAAAGTCGCTAAAGAAAAAGGGGCAACACTGATAGCCATTACGCGGTTTGCTAAATCGCCGCTAACAAGTTTTGCAGACATTACTTTGCTTTGTGGTGCCAATGAGGGGCCACTTCAAGGCGGTAGTTTAACAGCTAAAATCTCTCAGCTTTACTTACTCGATCTTCTTTACACAGAGTATTTCAAGTTGACGAGTGAAGAGTCTAGGGCCAATAAAGAACGAACAGCAAACGCCGTCATTGAGAAAATGATGTAATTGAAAAATGACATGTGATACTTATAACAATCTTTCATAAGGCTACCTACACACCACTTACTGTGGGTGTTAGGTAGCCTTATTTTTCTTGATACATCGATCTTTTAAATAGGAAGTAACTTGTCTTGCTGATTTTAATTTACATCAATAATCGCTCGTAGGGTAGCGTGAAAAAATCTTGTCAACAGCTTCAATTGTTAAAAAGTAAAATCGTGGTGTGTATTCGAAAAATGATTAGTTAGTACTGTGATTTGTCTGTGAAGTTGCTGTTTCCATGACTAATGAATTGAGTTTTTAGCTCCTATTTAACGGGTTAAGCCGATTTATCGTGAGCATTTTAAAAAGAACATAAAAAAATAGGAGGATTTGCCTGGTGAAGAATTTTTATGATGTTGACGACCTTTGACAATGATGGCTTTGCATGCTTTCATTAAGATTTTGGACAATTTTGTCAATAAGGGGGGATATTGTGAAAGTAGTGGACGTGAATCCATTTCACGAAGGCTTACGAAAAAATAGGGTTATGATTGATCGTTTAGAAAAAGAAATGAATGCGATTGAAATTGCAATTGAAGGCATTGTCATGATGGATGATTCCTTAAAAGGACAAGGCGGAGACGCAATTCGTGAATTTTATAATGCGTACCACCTGCCCCTTTTACGTACTTTTAAAACGTTCACACGTACTTTTGACAGTACGCTTCAACAAACGGACGCTGGCCTTGATGGCTTGGAACCCAATCCGAATGGGTTTATTCGTGAAGCATTTTTAGAAAGCGACATTGAAGGCGGACTGAATGAAATCTCCCGAGTCACAAGTAGGTTAACAGACGAAGCCAATGACATAATGCGAGAAGTTGCAGATATTGTAAGTTTGCCGCAATTGGACGATAGCGATGTGCAAGAAGGCGTTCAAGCTGCACGAAGAAAACGAGACCAAACCGTTGCCGATTTGAATGAATTTGATGCCACTCAAACGAGGGCGCTAGCGGCAATCGAAAGCGATTTAGAAACCTTGACGAC